>JABJJH010000205.1 GCA_018660965.1 Rhodospirillaceae bacterium
AAACCTGGGTTATATGAGCGGCGCCTTGAAGGATTTTTTCGACCGCGTTTACTACCCGTGCCTGGAGGAAACCCAGGGCGCGCCCTACGCCCTGTTCATTCGCGCGGGCCATGACGGCACGGGGACGCGGCGCGGCGTGGAAACCATCGTGACAGGACTGCGCTGGCGCGCGATTCAGGAACCGGTGATTTGCCGTGGTGATTTTCAGGACGCGTTCATCGACCAGTGCGAGGCGTTGGGAATGACGATGGCCGCGGGCCTTGAATCGGGGATTTTCTGACAAAAAATCGTCCGGCGTTTCCGCCGGACGATTTAATGTGAATAGACGGGTGTGGGGCTTATTCGGCTGCGGCCGCTTCCGCCTCAAACATCGATCCCACGTAAAATTCGCGCCGTTTCAGACTTTTAACAAACTCGATGTCGAAGGTGTCGACAACGGAGCCCGTCACCAGATCGGTCGCCAACAAGGCGTCGGACCATGCCTGAACCAGGGGGAAGTCTTTCAATATCCCGGTTTGTAGTTTGTGTTCGACAAACGCGAAGCGTTGAAAAAACGGGGCGTACGCCGCGTCGACAAGACTAATCTTGTCGCCGTTGAAGTACGGACCGTCATTTTCCCGCTCATCGGAAAGCGCTTGTTCAAGCTTGGCGAGTCGCGCCGGCGCCGCTTCGATGCCCGCCGCGACTTCATCCTTGGATTTCGTGTAATACGTTCCGCTTAACGCTTTGGCGAAATCGGGCACGAAATCCGTCCAGGCCCGATTGCGCGCACGCTTGATCGGGTCTTCAGGGTGTAACCGGGGCGCGATGACTTCATCCAGGTATTCCGCTATCGCGTTCGATTCGAACAGCGGTACGTCATCTACGACCAACACCGGCACTTTCCCGTGCGGTGAAATTTCCAGGAACCAGTCGGGTTTTTCCTGGAGGTTGATGTACGTCACTTCGAAATCCACATCCTTGGCACGCAAAGCTATCACGGCGCGCTGGACCCAGGGTCAAGTGTAGGAACTGATCAGGCGGTATTTTTTCGCCATGGCGTTCTCTCCAATTCAGATTGAAAGGCAAATTTGAAAGGCAAGATTTTCGAACCTTCAAATCATAAAACCATAGAGCGTGGGGAATGCGTAGTAAAAAATTTGCGATTGGCGGCGCGGCGTTGACCGCCGAGAAGGGACGTGTCAGAGCAATGCCATGATTTCAATGTTGAAGTTCAAAATCGGGGGAGGGGATTATTCTTACTGTATCGCATGAAATGCTGCGCAAGCAGTTGACGGAAGTTTTCAGGGCCTGGGGCGTCGCCGAGGATGATATCGGGATTATCGCCGAGAACATGGTCGAGTCCGATCTGCGCGGGATTGACTCGCACGGGATCGGCATGTTGCCGCGCTACGATGAGCATCGTCAAAACGGGGCGGTGAACGTCAAGGCGAAGGTGCAGGTTCTGCGCGATTTCGGCGCGGTCGCGATGATCGACGCCGATCATGGTCTGGGCCATGTCCCGGCGACCCGCGCCATGCGGCTGGCCTGTGACAAGGCGGAACAATTCGGGATTGGCGCGGTGTCGGTTCGCAATTCGAACCATTTCGGGGCGGCCGGGGTTTACGCGACCATGGCGGTCGAACGGGGTTTCATTGGATTGTGTACGACGGGCACGACGCAACGCTCGGTTCTGCCGACCTTCGGTAAGGAACCCCGGTTCAGCACGAACCCCATTGCGTTCGCGGCGCCGGCTAAGAATAACGATGCGTTTTCGCTCGACATGGCGACCAGCACGGTCGCGGTTGGCAAGCTCAATATCGCCCGTCGCGCCGGAAAGCCGCTGCCTATTGGCTGGGCGCACGATAGCGAAGGCCAACCGACGACTGATCCCGTCGCGGCGTTGAATGCGACGCCAAAGCGGCTGTCGCCCCTGGGCGGGACACGTGAATTGGGCTCGCATAAGGGATACGGGCTGGCCGTTATGGTGGACATCCTGTCGAGTATTTTGTCGGGGTCGTATATCGGGGGATACAATCTGGAGACCGGGTCGCGGGACCAATTTATAAATGTCGGTCATTTCTGTATGGCCATCAATCCCGCCGCCTTCCGGGAAGAAGGCGAATTCGAGGACGAGTTGGACGGCTTGATCGACATGTTGCGCGCGACGCCGCCAGCCAACCCCGACCAGCCGGTGCTTGTGGCGGGCGACCCCGAATACGCTGAACATGCGCGCCGGTCCAAAAACGGCGTGCCCATGACCGACACCCTGGCGCAGGAGGTTCGCGCGGTCGCCGAAGACTGCGGGGCGCCGTATCTTTTGGGAAATTGAGCCTGCCGGGGCGACAGGATATTGCTTAATGGGGCGCGAGGCGCCTACAATTCAGTTTGTATGGACATTTGCTGAACAAGAACGAGGAGGGAGCCCGTGGCTGACGACATTAAAATGCCGGTTGAGGCGACGCATATCATGATGTTCGCCCGGTCGGTCGGGGACGACAACCCGATTTACCACGACGAAGAATACGCCAAAACGACGGAAGTTGGGCATATCATAGCGCCGCCGACCTTCCCGCGCGCCGTGGCGCAATTCGATCCGAACTATCGGCTGCGGCTGAAACCCGGTGAAAAATGGTTCGGGTCCGGCAAGAATCCCACGGGGCTGGACGGCCCCGCGGCCAGCAGCGGCGGGCTGCATGCGGAACAGCATTTTGAGTATCATCGGAATCCGAAACCCGGCGACGTCTACACCGTCAAGGCGCGGGCGGGCAAGACATGGGAAAAGCAAAGCAAGCGCGCGGGAAAACTGGTCTTTACCGAGAATATTCAGGAATATTACGACCAAGGCGGTGAATTGGTGATTACGTCCCGTGGCGTCGGCGTGAAGACCGAACGCCCTGTTGAACAAAGCTAAGTGGCGAATAGAGTTAGGGAGGAAATTCGATGGCGTTAAGCGCAAGCAAACTAAGCGTCGGCGATACGCATGAAGAAGTCGTGGTCGATGATCTGACACGCACGCAATTGGTGATGTATGCGGGGACGTCCGGCGATTACAACCCGCTGCACACGGATGATTTGTATACCAAGGAAATCGCGGGTTATCCCGGCGTGTTCGCCCACGGGATGTTGTCCATGGGCCTGACGGGGACAATGTTGACCAACTATGTTGGGGACGGTCGGTTAAAAAAATATGGCGTCCGTTTCACCAATCAGGTGTGGCCGGGCGACACCCTGACGGCAAAATCAACGGTTGCGGCCATCCGGGAAGAAGGCGGCGAGACCCTTGTCGACCTGACGCTCGAAACCGTCAATCAGGATGGAAAATCGGTGGTGACGGGCACGGCGACTGCGCGGGTCGATCCGTGAGGTCGCGTATGATCTGGCGGCGTGCGGGCGGTTGTCCGACGCCGGCAAATTATATAAATGCGCTTACTTATGCTCGATTTGAGTTTAATTTGTTTCAATGTTGACTTCGCGATTGACTCTAATGATTAGGATCAACTAGGGTCACCGCGTTTTAGCAGGTTCGCCATAGGAAAAGTAAAGAAGCGAACTGCAATAAATATGGTTTAGGGAGGTTATGTGGCGGCTTTACTGGAAATTGAGGGTCTACAGACCCAGTTCTTCACGTCCGGCGGCATTGTAAAAGCCGTTGACGGCGTTTCGTACGATGTCGAGGAAGGCGAAACGGTCGCGGTCGTTGGCGAGTCGGGATGCGGAAAATCCGTCAGCGCCTTGTCGATCTTGCGATTGGTCGCGGAACCAGCGGGCAAGGTCGTGGGCGGCAGCATAAAATTCCAAGGGAATGATTTGCTGAAACTCAGCGATGTCGAGATGCGTAAAATTCGCGGCAACGACATCGCCATGGTGTTCCAGGAGCCGATGACGTCGCTAAATCCTGTTTTGACCATCGGCCTGCAATTAACGGAAACCCTGACGCACCATTTGAATATGGGGGCGGAGGAGGCCAACGCGCGCGCGGTCGAGCTTCTTGGGCTGGTCGGGATTTCAGAACCTGATCGGCGTCTGGCGCAATACCCGCACCACCTTAGCGGCGGCATGCGTCAACGGGTCATGATCGCGATGGCGCTTTGTTGCGATCCGAAATTGATTATCGCGGACGAACCGACCACAGCGCTGGACGTGACGATTCAGGCGCAAATTCTCGAGTTGATGAAGAACTTGACCCGGGAATTTGGCGTGGCGATGATTATTATCACGCATAACCTTGGCGTGGTCGCGCGATACGCGGACCGGGTCAACGTCATGTATGCGGGCAAGATCATCGAAACCGGGTCGGCCAAGGACATCTATCACAATCCAAAACACCCTTATACGCTGGCGTTGTTGAAATCCGTGCCGCGTATCGACCAGCCGCGCGTTGCGAAACTGGATCCGGTTCAAGGACAGCCGCCGGATTTGTCGAAGTTGGACGACGGGTGCGCGTTCAGGCCGCGATGCCGGTATGCGACGGAACAATGCGCGCAAGGCATTCCGACGCTGGAAAAAATCGACGGGGCGCATTTAACAGCGTGTTTCCGACATGGTGAATTAGAGACGGTTTAAAGGGCGACGACATGAGTGTTGCGGAAACGGGCGAGGCGGGAACGCCAGTCGATAACATACTGGAAGTGAACAACCTTCGAATGTACTTTCCGATAACGGAAGGTATCATGATCCAGCGGAAAGTCGCCGACGTGAAGGCCGTCGACGGCATCACCTTCTCCATGCACCGTGGCGAAACCCTGGGTCTGGTTGGTGAATCAGGGTGCGGCAAGACGACAACGGGCCGCTGCATTTTGCAGCT
>JABJJH010000194.1 GCA_018660965.1 Rhodospirillaceae bacterium
AGACATCGAAACCGCCCGTAAATGCCTGTCGCTTTTGTCCGGAGAGACGCACCGCGTATATGGCGGCGTGACGATCCTGGGCCCCAACGGCGCCTCGTCGCATCGCGTTGTCATGACATCCGTCGCCTTCAAACGCCTGTCACAACAGGAAACGGATCGCTATATCGATAGCGAGGAATGGCTCGGCAAGGCCGGAGGGTACGCCATCCAGGGACTCGCCGCCGCGTTTGTCCGGCGGATCAACGGATCATACTCCAACATCGTTGGGCTGCCATTGTTTGAAACGGCGCAATTATTACGCGGCTTGGGATACAATTCATGAAGGACGGCACTATCGCCATCGAGGTCTCGCCGGGCGAAACGCGCGCGGCGCTGATCGGCAGCGACCAACGGCTGATTGAATTTCATGTCGACCGGCTGGGCCGACAGAGCTTGCTCGACGGCGTCTATCTTGGTCGTGTCCGCCATATTGAACCGACCCACAGCGGCGCCTTCGTCGAAATTACCGATGGCGTCACCGGGTTCCTGAATCAGTCCAAGGGCCTGACCCAGGGTCAGGCAATTATCGTCCAGGTCATGCGTGACGCCTCCGGCGACAAGGGACCGGCCCTAACCCGTCGACCGGTCATGCGCGGGCGCTATCTCGCCATCACGCCGAACGGGTCAAACCTGTCTTTCTCCAGGGAGCTGGGGGCCGGCCGGGAAAAGGCGCGACTGGAAGATTTAGCGCCCGAATTGGCGGGGGACGAATATGGCGTATCGATTCGCCCGGCCGCCGCCTTTGCCGAAAAGGAAACGATCCTGGAAGAAGCCAGTCGATTGCATGGCGCCTGGGCGGAGATTTCCGAAGTTGCGGACGCCGCATCAGCTCCGGCGCTGTTGTCACCGCCGCCAAACGGGATTGTGCGACTTTTGCGGGACCGGGCGACCAAGGGCGAAGTCATCATCGACGACCGCGAAACGTTTCGCGAAACATTAATGGTGGTGCAGGACTTCATGCCGGACCTTTACGGGCTTATCCGGCGCCACGAATCGTCGGAACCAATCTTCGACGCCCTGGGAATCGCCGATGAGGTGGACATGTTGGCGGATCGGGTGGCGCCAATTCCCCGTGGCGGCCATTTAACCATCGACGCCTTGGAAGCCTTGACCGCCATCGACGTCGACCGGGGCGGTGCGAGCGGAAGCGGGTCGCGAGAAGATGCGCTTTTGACGTTCAACATCGGCGCCATAGCCGAATCAGCAAGACAAATTCGGCTTCGAAACATCGCCGGGCTGATCGTCATCGATTTGATTTCCATGAAACACAAGGCGAAGAAGGACGTCCTTCTCCAGGCCGCCAAAAAAGCATTCCGGGCGGACCCAAATCCAAGCGATGTCTTGGGCCTAACCACCGCCGGATTACTGGAAATAACACGCCGCCGCACGGGGTTGCCGTTGTCGGATTGGCTCAACACCCCTTCCCCCGCGCGATTGGACGCCAGCGCGCAGGCATGCGCCGCACTGCGCGCCGCGTTACGCGAAAGCGGAACGGGCCCCTTGACCATCGACGCGTCGGCGGGGATTATCACGCAATTGCAGGGGCCGCTGCGCTCGGCGCTCAACGCGGTCAATCGTAAACTCGGTCAGGATTTGATCCTTCGCCCGGACCCGTCGCGGGCTGGGTTCGAACTCCACCGTCAGTAGGACCGCCATGACCACCGCCATGAACGACAATAACGTCAAAGCCAAATGCGCAATTTGTGAAAAGCCGGTCGCAGCCGCCTATCGCCCGTTTTGTTCGAAACGATGCGCGGACGTGGATTTGAACCGCTGGTTAACAACCGGGTACCGCGTCCATACCGATGAGGAACCCGATCCCGGCGAACCCATACCGATTGATCTCGAAAACAACCCCTGAAAACAACCCCGGAAGGGGCTGGACAGCCCTACGGATTTTCTCTAATTATTCCAGCTATCCGGTGGCTACGCCGCCCGATGCCCAGGTAGCTCAGTTGGTAGAGCAGTGGACTGAAAATCCGCGTGTCGGCAGTTCAAATCTGTCCCTGGGCACCATTTTCCCGTTGATGAAATAACTCATTCAAATCTTGCTCCCGTTCTCCTAAACGGTGCTCGTATCGCGTATAAGTTATGGGGCCCGGTGGCGATTGTATCTTATTCAGTGGTATCTTCCATTTATGAGAAAAGGGACCTGACTTGCCGTATAGGCTTGGGACCTTCGACAAGGTTCGATACTTGCTAGAAAATGTCTAAAACACCGAAACCTCAAACAGATATTTGGCAACGCGTCACAATTGTCACTGTGACCCATAATGCTGGGATGGTGATTGGCGATTTTCTGGAATCACTGAATGATTCGGCCAAACTCATCATAGTGGATAATGCATCCAGCGATGATACCTTGGAAATAATCGCCGCCAAACGGCCCTCGGCGACTCTCATCCAAAATGAAGAAGGCTTGGGATACGGCAACGCCTGCAACTGCGCCCTGGATATCGTAGAAACCGAATTCGCAATTGTTGCGAATCCAGACTCTATTTCCAGTGATGAGGCGGCCACCAAAATGCTGGGGGCGGCGGACCGCTATCAAGATGTTGGTCTGATCGGCCCAACCGTGCTGAATTCTGACGGCTTGGTGGAATTAAGCCA
The DNA here is from genome assembly GCA_018660965.1 of Rhodospirillaceae bacterium. GTDB lineage: Bacteria > Pseudomonadota > Alphaproteobacteria > UBA8366 > JABJJH01. The sequence continues at coordinate 2,650 of JABJJH010000194.1, forward strand.
TGACGTGGAACTCTGGAAACGAAAATCGTATGGGAAACGCCACGATGAAAAAGCACCCGACGGCGAATTATGCGCGGAATTCATATCAGGCGCCGTCGCGTTGGTTCGAATGAAAGCCATTCGGGAGATTAGCGGCTTCGATCGGGAGATCTTCCTGTACTACGAAGACGACGATATGTGCCTCAGCATGCGCCGGCAGGGTTGGAAACTTCTGCTGGTCCCCGACGCCATCGTAACTCATGTGGGCGGTGGCTCGGTTCGGGTTAATCGATATTATTATTGGGAAAAGTTCTGGAATATTGCCTGGTCCAGATTGTATCTCGAAAAAAAATATTACGGTAACTTCGCCATGTTCTACCTGGCGATGATGAACATCATTAAATTTTCCTTCAAAGGGATCGGTTATTTAATGATTCTTCATAAAGAGAAAGCCTGGCGTGACCTCGCGAAATCCGCCGGTTCCATAGCAGCCCTTCTTGGCGTGCGCGCGAGCAAATTACCCAAAGAAATGCCTATAACAAGGGAATGACGTGAACTTAAAGTTGAAATATTCGTTGTCCGGTGGCGTGAGCAAAATTTTGAAAATGGAGTGCGCCCAAAATGGGGCTTATTAAAAACCTGAAACGCCTTTTCACGGGCAAAAAAAGCAGCGAGTCATTTCCCGCCTATGTCACTATCGGAAAATACAGTTACGGGTTGACCAAAAATGTGATCGCCGGTCTTTCTCCCGAAGCGCCGCTGGTGATTGGAAAATACTGTTCAATCGGTCAAGACGCGTGGTTTTTTTCCAAGGCGGACCATCCGTTAGACCTGGTGAGCACCTATCCCTTTCGAACAATGATCTGGAATCCGACGGGTGCGAACGAGGACGCCGTCACAAAAGGCGGGATCACCATTGGTCATGATGTCTGGGTCGGCGCGCGCGCCAATATCCTGTCCGGCGTAACAATTGGAAATGGCGCTGTGGTCGCGTGCGGCGCTGTCGTCAGCAAAGATGTTCCCCCCTATGCAATTGTTGCCGGCAATCCCGCACAGGTGATTAGATACCGGTTTAGCGAGGATCAAATCACAAGCCTGCTGAACATCAATTGGTGGGATTGGACGGACGATAGAGTTCTGAAATTCGAGTCGTATTTTTATGGACCGGTCGAAGAATTTATTCGCGCAGCGCGAAAATTATAATCCCGCTACTACACATCGAACCCATGTTCCTGTAACGAGTACAGCGACGCATAAATACCATTTAGATTGATCAACTCTTCATGGGTGCCTGATTCTCCGACAACGCCGTTGTCCAGCACATAAATCCGATCCGCGTTCCGGATCGTCGATAATCTATGCGCCACGACCACGCTAGTCCGCCCTTTGGTCAAATAATCCAACGATTTTTGAACTTCACTTTCCGATTCGGAATCAAGTGAAGATGTTGCTTCATCCAGGAGGAGAATGGGAGCATCCTTTATCATCGCGCGCGCAATATTAAGCCGCTGCCGCTGTCCACCAGAGAGACGGACACCGGCTTCTCCAACGAGGGTGTCGTAGCCGTTAGGCAAGGAAATGATGAAGGTGTGCGCATCAGCCGCCTTCGCCGCAGCTTCGATTTCATCATGCGACGCCTCCAAATTTCCATATGCAATATTTGCGGCAATCGTATCATCAAATAGAATTGCTTCTTGCGTCACAATCGCCGATGCGCCGCGTAGACTCTCAAGGGTAAGACTGCTTACTTCCTGACCATCGAGTTGCAAACTCCCGGAATCAATATCGTAAAACCGGGCGATAAGATTGATAATCGTAGATTTTCCCGAAC
>JABJJH010000329.1 GCA_018660965.1 Rhodospirillaceae bacterium
CGTGAATTGGCGTCGCAGGGCTTAATTCCCGGCATGGTCAAGTCGAGCTGGTAGGAGAGATCAAAGTATGTCGATGAGTGATCCCATGGGCGATATGCTTACCCGCATCCGCAACGGTCAGCGTTGTGGCATGTCGACGGTTAGCTGCCCTGCTTCCAAATTTCGGGCGAACGTGCTCGATGCGTTGGAGCGTGAAGGATACATCCGTGGTTTCAGTTGGGCGGAGCTCCGCAAGGGCCTGCAGGAACTGACCATTGAATTGAAATATAGCAATGGCACCCCGGTGATTCGGGAAATATCGCGCGTGTCCAAACCGGGCCGCCGCGTGTATTCCAGGATCAAGGACTTGCCGCGTGAATATAACGGACTGGGTGTTTCGATCCTGTCCACGCCGCGCGGGGTGTTGTCCGATGCGGAAGCGCGGGAAGCTAATGTTGGCGGCGAGGTGCTCTGCCGCATATTTTAGCGGACCGACCCCTGGCCCCAGTATCAGGCGCCAGGGCGACGCAGCCGCGAGAGCAGGAATTTGTAGCCGGTTCGGGCAGTTTTGGAAGACCAAGCCTTTCCAGGAACCGAGCCATTAGGAGAGACCGATGTCACGCGTGGGAAAAAATCCAGTAACCGTGCCGAACGGCGTCGAGGTCAACCTCGCCGCGGGATTATTGATGGCGAAGGGGAAACTCGGTGAGCTTTCGGTGGCGATAATGCCTGAAGTCGAGGTAAAAATCACCGACAGTGAAATCGTGGTGAGCCCGAAGGAAAAATCGAAGCGTGCGCTTGCGATGTGGGGGACGACCCGCAGCCTGGTGAATAACGCTGTGTGCGGTGTTTCCGAAGGATTCACCAAGCGCCTTGAGGTCATTGGTGTAGGCTACCGCGCCCAGGCGCAGGGGCAGAAACTGACCATGCAACTAGGGTATAGCCACGATATCGTTTACGTCGTTCCCGATGGCGTTAAGGTTGGGGTCGAAGGCGACCGGAACAATGTTATCGCGGTGACGGGCGCTGATAAACAAAAGGTCGGACAGGTCGCGAGTGAAATTCGCGCGTTCCGGAAACCCGAGCCCTACAAGGGCAAGGGCGTTCGTTACAGCGACGAGTATGTTGTGCGCAAAGAAGGTAAGAAAAAGTAAAGGCGAAGCGAATGTTAAATTCCAATCAATTATTCGAACGTCGCAAGCGGCGGACACGGTATCAGCTCCGCAAGCGAGCGAGCAACAAACCACGCCTATCGGTGTATCGGTCAAGCAAGCATATCTATGTGCAGTTGATCGACGATTTGCAGGGCCGCACGTTGGCCACGGCGTCTAGCGGCGACAAGGAGTTGTCCGGGTCGGTCAAGGGCGCGGACAAGGCGTCGGCGGAAGCCGTCGGCAAGTTGATCGCGGCGCGGGCCAAGGACGCCGGCGTGTCCGATGTCGTTTTCGACCGTGGTGGTTATCGATATCACGGTCGGGTCAAGGCGTTGGGCGATGCGGCGCGCGAAGGCGGCCTCAATTTTTAAGGCCACAATTTCAAGGGACGGATAAATGGCGCGTAATTCAAGAAATTCCCGGCGCGATTCGATGCCGCGGGAAGAGTCCGAAATTCAGGAAAAGCTGGTTCACATCAACCGTGTGGCCAAGGTCGTAAAAGGCGGCCGGCGTTTCGGGTTTTCCGCACTGGTCATCGTTGGCGACGGCAAGGGCCGGGTCGGTCATGGTTCCGGAAAGGCGCGGGAAGTGCCCGAAGCCATTCGCAAAGCGACGGAACGCGCGAAAGGCGCCATGGTTCGTGTGCCCTTGCGTGAAGGCCGGACGCTTCATCATGACGTGCAGGGCCGTTTCGGCGCGGGACGCGTCGTGGTGCGCGCGGCGCCCCCGGGCACGGGCATCATCGCGGGCGGTCCCATGCGCGCGGTTTTCGAAATGCTCGGCGTGCAGGACGTTGTGACCAAATCCATCGGGTCGTCCAATCCGTACAACATGGTCAAGGCGACCTTCGACGCGATGAGTAATTGCCTGTCGCCGCGCCAGGTGGCGGCGCGACGCGGCAAGAAGGTTGGCGAAATTGTTGGTCGACGTGGCGGCGAAGCCGAAACACGGGACACAGAATCAAGGGATACGGCGAATGGCTAAGGGAAAAACCGTAACGGTCACGCAGACCGGCAGCCCCATTCGCCGCCCGAAAGACCAGCGGCAGACGTTGATTGGGCTTGGCTTGAATAAAATGCACCGCACGCGGGTGTTGGAAGACACCCCGTCGGTGCGTGGTATGATTGACAAAGTCAGCCACTTGATTCGCGTAGAAGAAGCCGACTGACATATGGTTGGCCAATGCGCTGGTCGTCATTACCTGAAGCGGTGATGGATCAGATGTTTAAGGGCCAAGCGGTTAAGGAATTGTAACGATGAAATTGAACGAACTTTCGGATAATCCCGGCGCGACGAAAAATCGCAAACGGGTTGGTCGCGGCGCCGGGTCCGGCACAGGCAAGACTGCGGGTCGCGGCATGAAGGGCCAAAAATCTCGAAGCGGCGTTTCGATCAAAGGGTTCGAAGGCGGGCAAATGCCGTTGTATCGGCGCTTGCCGAAACGTGGGTTCACCAACATTTTTCGCCGGCATTATGTCGAATTGAGTACGGGGCGCCTGCAAACCGCTATCGATGCGAAGAAAATCGATGCAAAAAGCCAGATCACCGGCGAAGCGCTTGTGGAAGCTGGCGTGCTGCGCCGCTTGAAAGATGGCGTCCGTCTCCTTGTAAAAGGCGAGTTGAAGACAAAAGTGGA
>JABJJH010000335.1 GCA_018660965.1 Rhodospirillaceae bacterium
GACGATGGATGTCCTCGCCCAGCGCAATCACCGTCTCGTCGCGTTCCATGTTCCGTTGCAGTGGCGGGCCGATCACGTCCAGATAGGCGACCTCCTCCATCGCCGAAGGCTCGAAATCTTCCATCTCGCGGTAGCGAACGTCGGACAATTCCGATCCGTCGCCCCGGATGCCGTATTCCACTTCGGCGGTATCCGGCCACAGGGAAGGAATAATTTGCAATTCGTTGGCGCCGGGAACCGGTTCGGTCAAAGCTGACGCCGCCAGTTCCACCGCGCCGCGCGCCCGCGCGTCCATGGCGTCGATCAAGGCCTGATCCGCAACGCCGTGTTCGATCAATTGACGCGGGAACACCGCGACCGGGTCGCGTTTCCACCATCGATCTTCTTCCGCCTTGTCCCGATACCCGAACGCGCTGCCCGGCGCGGAGCTTTGCTGATGAAAATGTCGGTAGGTGTCGGCGACGATGAAGGCAGGTCCTCGATTGGTGCGAATTTCCTCGACCGCCCACTGCATGGCCTTGCGAACCGCCAGCACATCCATGCCGTCCACTTCCAGGGTCGGCACGCCAAACGCCTGCCCCCGGCTTCCCAGCCGGGTTTCCCGCGTCGATTCGGACACCGTCGTCGATACGGCGTAGTGATTGTTTTCCAGAAAGAAGATAACCGGGCAATCGAACAGCGCCGCCAAATTCATCGACTCCGCCGCCGATCCGTTCTGCAACGATCCATCGCCGAAGAACGCGACGCTGATGTTCCCGGTTTTGCGTAGCTTGTCGGCGAAGGCGTATCCAACCGCTTGCGGGGGATTGCCGCCGACGATGGCGTTCGTGCCCAGCACCCCGGCTTCATCCCAGCGCATATGCATCGATCCGCCCCGACCGCCGCAGAACCCCGGCGACAAGCCCATGATTTCCGCCATCGAGCGCATGACCATGTCCTGCATCGTCCCGGTGAAATCGTGTTCGGCGGGGTCATAGCCGTCCGGCGAGGTGTGGTTCAGGAATTTCGCCAGGAATTGATGATGCGCCCGGTGCGTGCCGTTGATTTTATCACTGGAGGATAACACCGACATGGCCCCCACCGCGCCGCCATCCTGTCCGATGCTGGAATGCGCCGGACCATGCACCAATCCGGCGGCGTGAAATTCCAGGATTTTTTCCTCGAACCGCCGAACGACGAACAAGTGTTCCATCATACGCCGCAGGACGACCGGGTCTTCGCGTTTCCAATCCGCCGCCGTGACTTCCAGGCGGCGCCACGGCGTCTCGGTCTTTATGGATTTGAAACTGCTCATGTCGCGGCCTTTCCGATTACGCCGACAAAAGTTTCCCGCGCAAGTCCTGAATCACCTCCGTGCGGGTGCGTGTCTGCCAGGGACGACGACTGCCAATCGCTTCGTTTTGCACTTCCGGGTAAACCTTCAACGCGACGAAAACCGGTCCGGGATTTTCCAGTATGCCCGACAGGTCGCCGGTCAGATCATCCAATTCTGTATAGGCGTGCGCCCGAGGGTATCCAGCACCCTTCGCGATAGCGTCATAGGCGACGTTCTTCGCGTTCGGCACCGGCTGTCCGCCGGTCGTGGCGTAGCATTCGTTGTCCAGCAGGAAATGGTAAAAATTTGACGGCGCCTGTTCCGCGATGGTCACCATCATGCCGAGGCTCATCAGAATATCGCCTTCGGAATCGAACAGGATCACCTTGCGTTCCGGACGCGCCAGGGCGAGGCCCAGCGCGAAACCCGCATGTCCCCCCATGGCCGGGTCGCCCATCGGCGCGTCAATAATTTCATTGTCCGTCATCTTCACCCAATGCCGACCGCCGCGGCCAGGCACAACGATGGCGTCGCCACGATAGGGTTTGAAGGCTTCAAGCACGTCTGTCGTGTTCATCATGTCTACATACCCCTATCGGTTAAAGCCGTGAAATTCATCGGCGATCAGCACGACGACGGGTTTCCTGGTGCGTTCGGCTTCTTCGAAAGCGACAGAGATACGCGGCCCATCGGAATCCGATTCAACCAGATAGTAGCTAAGGTTGAAGGCGTGAATAAACCGTTCGGTATAGGTCGCCGCCGTATCCTTGTTGACGCCATGGCGCGTGTAGCCGCGATATCCGACCATCAACACCACGGGAATTTCCAGGCTCATCAGCCAGCCACGAATGGAATCGCCGGATTCCATCATGCCGGTGTTCTGGATCAGAATGATCGGCGTACCGCCGCCGGTGTATATTCCCGCCGCGATGGAACACGCATGGCCTTCCCGGCTGACGCCGACCAACCGCAACGACGGTTCCGCCTGCATCATCAAGAACAACCAGTTGGTTTCACTGTCCGGCAACCAAACGACGTCCGTCACGCCGTTTTTCTTCATTTCGTCCAAGACCGTTTCCGGACTTAGCACGGCAACAGCCGCATCATCCATTTAACCCTCCCCCGAGCGCATTTTGGCAACATCGTAAAGCGGCAGCCTACATCACCAATTTCGGGTCGTACACCTTGGAGAATACAAAGCAACATGGACAACAGGTGTTGTGAACAGGGCGCGAATGCAGCATCATTTCGACCTCTCGGCCCCGTCCAAAACGTACGGCGGCGTCTTTGGTTTTGGAGCCATGTTAATGTCCGACTACTCTCTTGGCGTCGATATCGGCGGCACTTTCACCGATATCGTTGTTTACGACCACACCACCAATCAGCAGCTAAACCGCAAGGTTCTGACCACCCATGACGACCCGTCCCGCGCGGTCATCGACGGCGCCGCGCATTTGCTGGACGCGCACAAACTGGATCCGGCGGCGTTTTCGCGGTTTGTCCACGCCACCACCTTGTTCACCAACGCGCTGGTGGAACGCAAGGGCGCCAAGACCGGGCTGCTGACCACGGACGGGTTCCGCGATTTTCTGGAAATCGGCCGCGAGCGGAAATACGAACTCTACGACATCCAAATCGAAAAACCGGAACCCCTGGCCGCGCGCGACATGCGCCAGGAAGTCATCGAACGGGTGACCGCCGACGGCGCGGTGCGAACGCCGCTGGATCTGGACAGCCTGTATGCGGCTGCTGACTCCTTGATCACGTCGGGCGCGCAATCCATCGCCATTGTTTTCCTGCATTCCTATTTGAACGCCGAGCATGAACGCCAGGCCCTGGACGCCCTGACGGCGCGACACCCCGAGGTCAGCTTCACTGCGTCTTTTGAAGTCGCGCCGGAAATCCGGGAATTCGAACGCGGATCGACCACGGTCGCCAACGCCTATGTCAAACCGCTGGCCGAAAATTATCTGGAATCACTGGCCGGAAAGATTGCCGGGCTGGGCGTTGACGCCACCTTGTTGTTGATGATTTCCAGCGGCGGCCTGACCCATGTCGCGGAAGCCAAACGCACGCCGGTGCAAATGCTCGAATCCGGTCCGGCGGCGGGCGCGCTGGCGGGGGCGTTTTTCGGGGCCAAGGACGCGGGCGGCGACCTGCTGGCGTTCGACATGGGCGGCACCACGGCGAAACTCAGCCTCGTCGATGACGGCGAACCGTTGATCGCTTATACATTCGAGGCCGCGCGGCAGAAACGCTTCATGGAAAACAGCGGCTTGCCGATCCGCATCTCCACCATTGAATTGATCGAAATCGGCGCGGGCGGCGGCTCCATCGCGCATACCGACGCGCTTGGCCTGTTGAAAGTCGGGCCGCGCAGCGCAGGGTCCGAACCCGGCCCCGCGTCCTACGGACAGGGCGGGACGGACGCCACGGTGACCGACGCCGACTTCGCGCTGGGCTATCTGAACGCCGACAACTTCGCCGGGGGCACCGTGACCATCGATCTGGCGGCGGGAACCACGGCGCTGGACGCGCTGGCGGCGGAAACGGGGTTGAGCCGCACGCAGATTGCCTGGGGCGTACACGATGTCGTCAACGAAAACATGGCCAGCGCCGCGCGCGTTCATATCGCCGAACGCGGTCGCGACCCGCGTAACTATGCGTTGCTGTGCACCGGCGGCGCCGGGCCCGTGCACGCCTACTACGTCGCCAAGAAACTGGGCCTGAAGGAAATCATTTGCCCGGCGTCCGCCGGCGTCGCATCGGCGCTCGGGCTTCTGGTCGCGCCGGGGCGCGTGGACCGCGTCGCCACCGTCGGCTTTCATCTGGACGACCACGACCCCGCCGATCTGGAAGGCGTGTTCAATACGTTGGAGCAGGATTCGCAAAGCGTCATCGCCGCGACTGGCCTCGACCCCGACTCCACTCAATTCCAACGTCTGGCGGATGGACGGTTCGTCGGTCAGGGCTTCGATCTGGTCGTCGATTTGCCCGACGGTCCCTACACCGGGGACCGCGCCGGGGTGCGCCAGTCCCTGGTGGATGCGTTCGAGGCGGGCTATCGGCAGAAATTCGGCCGCACCCCGCCCAATGTGCCCATCGAATTCATCAATGTCCGCCTGTCCGCCACCGCCCCGGTGCCCGGCGGCGCGGTGTTGTTGCGCGGTCGCGATGCGGGCGGCGGCGCGACGCCGACGGGAACCCGCCCGGCCTATTTCCCCGAAGCGGGCGATTATGTGGACACCAACGTCTATGACCGCCCGACCC
>JABJJH010000193.1 GCA_018660965.1 Rhodospirillaceae bacterium
GCGCCAGCATAATAGGTGCGGACTTTACTTCCCGGAATACGCTTTTCGATCAGTTCCCGGAAATATTCCTTGGCGATGGCGGCCGGATGCGGCGGCCCGGTCAAGTCACTGGCGAAACGGATTGTGACAGGTTTAACTTCCGCCGCGACGGTCGGTGTCGTCGCGCCAACTGCTGCAACACCCAAGATCGCCGCAGCGATCCCATAACGCCTTAACTGGCGTTGGTTCATAAAACGCATTTATACCTCCCTGGCTTTCAAAATGCTTTCAGGCGACCGCGAACAAAGTGATTTTTGAACGCGTCGCTCTGCGGCTTACTTATAGCGGTTTATCAAAGCGCCGCAAGTTATCGACACGATGATTTGGGGTTTGGAAATTGCCTTTGACATAAATAAACCGGTGCGAATGCTTGCGCCGGGAAATCCTGTACATCATCATGCCGCCAACCCGACCGGCATCAGTATTTATAACGAAATGAATCCCCTGAATGACAAAAGCGGCATCAACCGGACAAAACGACACGCTCATAATAGGTCTGGTCGGGTTCGCGCATCTACTTTCCCATTTTTATCAATTTGCGTTGGGGCCGTTGTTCCCGTTATTGCGGGACGAATTTAGCGTCAGTTACACGGCGCTTGGCTTAATCATCACCTTGTTTTACGGCGTATCCGGAATCTGCCAGGCCTTCGCTGGCATTATCGTGGATCGATACGGCGCCGACCGGCTTCTATTGTTTGGCGTTGCGACCATGTCAACGTCGGTGTTTTTCATGGGGTTAGCGCCGTCCTATTGGGTGTTGTTGCCCTTGGCGGTGATTTCCGCGTTGGGCAATTGCGTCTTTCATCCCGCCGATTTGTCGATTCTGTCGGAAAAAATCAGTCCACAACGAATTGGCCGAGCCTTCGCCGTGCATGGGTTCGGCGGAACCTGTGGTTATTTCCTGGCGCCTGTTGTTATCTATTATGGCGTGGCGAGCTTTGCTGGGTGGCGGGCTGGTTTGATGGTCGCGGGTGGAATTGGTTGGCTCGCGGTTTTGTGGATTTACCGCAATCGAGCAGTTTTGCGTATGCCGCAGGGGCGACATCAAGAGCAGGCGCCTGAAGCCGCGACGCCCAGCGTTGAATTTTACAAGACGTTGTTGACGAACAAGGCGCTTATGGCCGCGTTCGCTTATTTCGCATTTGTTGCGGCGGCGGGCGTTGGAATGCAGGCGTTTTCGGTAACCGCCTTTGTCGAAATCTATAATGCGCCGCTTTACCTCGCCACGGCTGGCCTCACGGCTTATCTCGGCGCCACCGCGGTCGGTATCATCGCTGGTGGGGAATTGGCCGACCGCTTTCCCCGTCATGCCTTGATCGCGACAACGGGATTGATCGTAGGCGCGTCGCTAATGAGCGTTGTGGCCCTGGTTGCGCTTCCGATGACAGTCATCATCGGCTTGCTGGCATGCGCCGGTTTCTTTATCGGCATTACCAGCCCCTCGCGCGATATTCTCGTTCGGGGCGCCACGCCAGCGGGGGCGACCGGTAAGGTGTTCGGATTTGTCTATTCCGGACTGGATTTGGGCAGTGCCACCGCGCCGCTGCTGTTTGGCTCGCTGATGGATGGCGGCCAGTTCCGTATCGTTTTCCTCGCCATCGCCATCATGTATGCGATGGGTATCTTCAGCGTTCTGCAACTGAAACGCGGCGCAAGGTCTGTCGCAGCTGAATAGGCGACTTATCGAGCGTGATCGACGCGTTCAAGGCGTGCGACCCAATGGTCGGGCAAATTATGCGCACGCGCGCCGTCCCTAAGCAGGGTTATGTAGCGGAGGGACGGGGCGCCATCTTCGTCGGCGCCATCTGCGATATAAGTGACACCGGTAACGGTGTTTCCCTGAACATCCTCGACATTGAGCCAGACGGGCCGATACCGTCGTCCGGGGACGCCCTCGCTTGCGTTCAGTTGGATTAAGGCGCGTCGTTTAATTCGGTAAAGGACGCCCCAGACTTCTTCATTATAATCGGGGCTTATATTTGCTGGCGCCGCTTTGCCCTTGGGGCGACCTTCAAGATTAAAACGCAGGCGATACCCCGTGAGTCTACCCGCGCGCGATTCTGCAGGGCGCATGCCGCGTCTTTCCTGAAATGCGCTATCGTGCATGTTGGCGCCAAAGGCGAAATACCATACAGAATCCTCGGGATGACCAACCAGCGTTAATCCCCAGGCGCGATACCAAAGTCGCGCAAGCGGCCAGATTTGCGTAGCCATGGGGATCCAAACGCGTCGAACTCCACGCCGGGCGCTGCGCCACATCAGGAATTCTCCCAACGGGACAAGCGCGTAAAAAGCGCTAGCTGCAATACAGCGGCGAGTAATGCGACGATAAAGATCGCCACCAGCGAAAATACATCAGCCAAAGCCGCGCCAAGCAGAGGAAGCAGTGCTGCGGGAGAGGCGAGCGCGTTAAAATAGGCGGAGTAGGCGGGTCGCAGTTCGTTCGGGGAAATTTCCATGAGGTAACCGAGATACCCAATGGTCATGCCATTGACCAGGGCGCCGATAAAGACGAACAGCACGACAAATGCAGCTAAAGTGACCGTAGGGGCGAGGTCCGCCGAGACCGTGAAAATAACGAGGATTCCAAGCGGCGGCCCTAGTCGGAGCACACCTACCGACCGCAGCAAAGCGAGTTTTCC
>JABJJH010000189.1 GCA_018660965.1 Rhodospirillaceae bacterium
CAGTTGGGCATCAACTCCTTGTCGTTGTCGGCGCAGAGCGAACGGTCAATCCTGGCGCTCTTCGGTTAACAAAGACAAGCTACCATCTCCAAACCAACCAGTCCCGGCGCGCGCCGGGGCTGGTTTCGTTTGTTTATCGACATCGCGATTATTGCAACGCGCCCCGCGCGGTGATCGGCCAAACGGCTTCAACGCGGTCGCCGCGATAGCAGACATACCAGTCATAAAGATTAACCGTGGGGTCCACGTGTCCCGGTATCAGGAACACCTTGTCGCCGACATGTAATGATTTGTTGCTGTCATTGAACGCGGGCGTCAGCATGATTTTTCCATGCTCGTCGGACGCCCCGGCGACATTCAGTTCAGGAAAATCACGCAACACCGGCAAGCCAGAATCGACGCTATACGCCTTCAGACCCGCATCCACTACGGCGTGCGTCTCACCGGGTTTGCTCATCACCGTCGCATAGACGAAGAGCGCGTTTTCGAATTCGTCGATGAACCCGCCGCCTTGTTTCAGGTTCAAACGATAATCCGCATCCATGAAAGCGTAGGACCCGGCCTGTAATTCGTTATAGACGCCGCTGGCCGCTTCGAACTGATAGGTGCCCGTCCCCGCGCCGCCGACAATATCACAGGACAGACCCTTGCGCGCCAACAGACCCACCGTATCGCGTGTCATCACCACGGCGGATTCGATGGCGGCGCGGCGTTCGTCGAAATCACGAATGTGCTGCGCGCGGCCGTGGTAAGATTGCAACCCGCCGAAGCGAAGGTTAGGTGCGCGGTCTATTTTTTGGGCCAGCGCCAGCGCCTCGTCGCCAGGTTGAACGCCGCATCGGTTGGCCCCCACATCAATTTCAACCAGAACCGAAAGCGTGATCCCCGCCTCGCCCGCCGCCGCGTTAAGGTCATCGACATTCCCTGAATCGTCGGCGCATACGGCAATTCTGGCCTGACTGGCCAACGCGCACAGACGGCGCAGTTTCGCGCGACCGACAATCTCGTTGCTGACCAGCACGTCGGTGACGCCGCCATAGACCATGGCCTCCGCCTCGCTGACTTTCTGGCAACACGCCCCCACCGCGCCGAGCGCCATCTGCCGCCGCGCCACGACCGGACATTTGTGAGTCTTCGAATGCGCCCGCAATTTCACACCCGACGCCGCGACCGCATCTGCCATGGTTTTTAAATTCCGTTCAAAGGCGTCGAGATCGACCAACAATGCCGGCGTATCGACATCCGCGACCGCCATGCCAACTTCCGCGGGGGGATACTGCATCATGTCCTAAGTCCTCATGTTTTAGCGAATTCCGGTGTGACGGCCCAAGTTTATGGGTCAACCACTTCCTCTGAATCCAGATAATCCTCGATCAAATGATAGATCGCCTCCACGTCATCATCAGTGCTGACGACAAGATTGGCGCTCGCGCCATATATATTCAGCACATAACCGCGCGCCCGGCACACTTTTTCCAGCGCCGCCATAAAAGGCGAGATAATCTGGTCGTTCAGTTTTTCCGCATCGGGACACGCATCCATACGCGCGATGATGTCATCGACATTGGGCGGTGTGGGGCGACGTGTTTTTTTCTCACGGCCCCTGTTTGCGTCCCCTGTCGCGCTGGCGTTGGGTGGGCGTTTCGAGGAACGACCCGGCGGGCGTTTTCCCGACCGTCGCTTTGAATGTTCCGGTTTGGATGTCATGAACGCATCCTTTCATGCAAAATCATATTGTAGGCTGGGTTAATGTGAAATTCCCGAAAGCTCAACCCGTATGTAGACGTTACGCATGAAGAAACAAACGCCGGAATGTTCAAATGTCCCCGCCGCGCCGGGCGCATATTTATTAATTTTGCGTCTGGACGCATCGCTTCATCCCACAATCCCACGGTTTTCAAACGCCGTGTTGACGCCTGGTTGGTACGTCTATGCGGGCAGCGCCAATGGACCCGGCGGTTTGCGAGCGCGCATCAATCGGCATTTACGCAAGGGTAAATCGCGCCATTGGCACATCGACCATTTGAGCGAAGCGGCGGCGGAAATCCTGAATCATTTCCAGGTTGGCGGCCAGGAATGCGCGTTGCTGCGCGACTTTCAACGTCGTCACGATTGCGACATTCCCATACCGGGTTTCGGCAGTAGCGATTGCCGAAATTGCGCCAGTCATCTGGCCCGGTTGAAATCTGGCCAGCGCCCCAAAGTCCCTTTCGCCTAAGCCCCCGTCGCCTAGCCTCCGTCACTTACGGGGGGGAAATCGTAAAGCTTGACCCCGTTTCGAAGACGATCTTACGACGGATCGACAATCCATAATTCCCGTTACGGTTCATTGACGAACATAGCGCCAACTTCGCAACCAATATGTGTCCGGTCAAATTTCGCCATTGCCGGGACGCGCCGGATTTGGAACCATGACGCAATCCAGAATGTCGCCAACAACGCACGGTGTCCCATGTCCAAAACATTGCTGATAAAAGCCCCGGTCTTCGATGGTCTCGTGGTGGCCCTGTCCAACGATTACGACGTGCACAATATTATCGACGATCAGGAACGCGCGGCCTACGTGTCCCAACACGGCGATCAGATCGACGCTGTTCTGACCAACGGCACGAAAGGATTCAGCGCGGATGAAATGTCTGCGATGCCAAATCTGAAAATCGTCTCGTGCTTCGGCGCCGGTTACGAGGGCGTCGATCTGGACGCCGCGAAAGATCGACGGATCGCCGTTTCGCACGGTCCCGGCGCCAACGACGTTTGCGTCGCCGACCACGCCATGGCGCTATTGTTCGCTATCGTCCGCCGCATCGTTAAATCCGACACAAGCGTTCATAACGGCGGTTGGAAATCACCGGAAGACAATTTTCCCCGTCTGACGGGTAAGAATTTGGGAATCCTGGGGCTGGGCAGAATTGGCCTGCACATAGCCGCCCGCGCCCAGGGTTTCGACATGCAGGTGCACTACCACAACAGAAGTGAACGCGCCGACGTCGATTATATGTATGAAGCTTCGCCCAAGGCGTTGGCGGCGGCGTCCGACTTTCTGATTATCGTCGTCCCCGGCGGTCCTGAAACCCACCACATGATAAACGCGGATATTCTCAAAGCGCTGGGACCGGAAGGCTATCTGGTGAATGTCGGACGCGGGTCGGTCGTCCACAACGGCGATTTGGCGGACGCGCTGAACAGCGGGGTTATCGCAGCCGCAGGGCTGGATGTCTTTGAAGGCGAGCCCACGGCGCCGAAAATCCTGCTGGACGCCCCGAACATCACCTTCACGCCCCATATCGCGGGACGTGCGCCGGAATCGCAATTGGTGATGGTTGATTTATACAAACGGAACCTGGCGAATTTCTTCGCCGGGGAACCACTTGTCACGCCCGTGCCCGGTTTTACTTAAGCGGAAATTACATCTCGGCGTAGCGTTTCAGGTGATAGTCCTGATCGCCAAGCATTGTGTCGATCATCGTCAGGCGTTTGAAGTAATGCCCGACGTTCAATTCGTCGGTCATGCCCATGCCGCCATGCAACTGGACCGCCTGTTGACTGACATAGACGAGGCTTTTGCCAATCTGAACCTTCGCCGACGCGGACGCGCGAGCACGTTCCATGGGATCAGGATCATCGAGCCGCAACGTCGCCAGATAGGACATCGAACGCGCTTCTTCACACGCAATGAACATATCCGCCATGCGGTGCTGGATGACCTGGAATTTACCAATCGGTTGCCCAAACTGCTTGCGGGTTTTCACGTATTCGTTCGTCGTGTTCAGCAAGACGGTCATGCAACCGACCGCCTCGGCGGCCAGCGCCGCGATGCCTTGTTGCGACACGGCGTCGACAATGGCGAACCCATTGTCCACCTCGCCAAGGACCGCATCCGCGCTAACCTTGACCTTGTCGAGCGTGACTTCCGAGGCGCGTAACCCGTCCACCGTCGGGTAATCCCGGCGCGACAGGCCCGGCGCATTGTTGTCGAGGATAAAAAGCGTGATTCCATTGGCGTCGCGCGACCCGCCCGAGGTGCGCGCCGTCACGATAATCTTGTCCGCGACGGCGGCGTGAAACACCACGCCCTTGTGCCCATTCAGCACATATCCCGCACCGTCTTTTTCCGCCCTGGTCTCCACGTCGAACAGGTCGTACCGCGATTGCCGCTCGGCGTATCCGAACGCCAGCATCATCTTGCCTTCCGCGAGGAGCGGCAGGATCGCCTGTTTTTGTGCTTCATCGCCGCCCGCCGCGATCAGCCCGCCGCCCAGAACAACGCTCGACATATAGGGTTCCACGACCAGCCCTTCGCCAAAGGCTTCCATCATCACCATGGTTTCCACCGGGCCGCCGCCGATGCCGCCATACGCTTCGGGAATCGAGACGCTCAGCCAGCCCAGTTCCGCCATCTTCGCCCAATGATCGCGGCTAAAACCTTCATCGGTGGCCACCAGTTCCCGGCGTTGCGCAAGGGTGTATTCCTCGCGCACGAAACGATCCACGCTGTCTTTCAGAAGCTGCTGCTCTTCGCTCAGTGAAAAATCCATAACTCTAATCGTCTCCCCTTATTCGCGGCCCGTTAACATTAATGCCCAGCCAGCGTTAATTACAATTAACTCTATAGGCCCAAAACCATTTTGGCCAAAATATTTCGCTGTATCTCGTTCGACCCGCCATAAATCGATGTCTTGCGCTTGTTGAAGTATTGCGGCGCCAGCGCCGGGGCGTAATCCGCGCCGATTGGATCCTCGTTCCAGCCGTAATCCAACGCTTCGGGAATGTGCGGATTGGCGTAATAGCCCAACGCCTGCATCAACAACTGGCTGATCCGTTGTTGAATTTCCGTTGCGCGCACCTTCAACATACTGACTTCCGCGCCGACGGGCTGCCCCTTCGCCGACGCCATCAGGTAGCGTAAATCGGTGTATTCAAGCGCGGTCAATGCGATTTCGACCTCGGCGATTTCGCGCTTGAAATCCGGGTCGTCGATAAGGAAACGCCCACCGGCGCGTTCGGCGGCCGCGATTTCCTTTAGCTTCACGATCTGCTGTTTGCTGGCGGCGGAATTGGCGACCGTGCCGCGTTCATGTCCCAACAGGAACTTCGCGTAGGTCCAGCCCTTGTTTTCTTCCCCGACGCGATTTGCCGCCGGCACGCGGACATCGGTGAAAAAGACCGAATTTACTTCCGACCCGCCATCCACCGTGCGGATCGGGTGTATTTCGATGCCCGGCGACTTCATGTCTATCAGCAGAAACGAAATCCCTTCCTGGATTTTGCCCTCGCTGCTGGTTCGCACCAGGCAGAAAATCATGTCGGCGTAATTCGCGTAGGTCGTCCAGGTCTTCTGTCCGTTAATGACATAATGGTCGCCGTCCCGCTCCGCCCTGGTTTGCAATGACGCCAGATCGGACCCCGCGCCCGGCTCGGAGTACCCCTGGCACCACCACTCGATATTGTTGGCGATGCGCGGCAGGTAATATTGTTTCTGCGCGTCGCTGCCGAAGGTATAGATCACGGGGCCGACCATACTGACGCCAAACGGACTGGTCGACGGCGCCCCGCCCCGCGCCAATTCCTCCTGAAAAATATGGCGTTCAACCTCGGACCACCCCGTGCCGCCATGCTCCACCGGCCAGGCCGGGGCCAACCAGCCCTGTTTGG
>JABJJH010000190.1 GCA_018660965.1 Rhodospirillaceae bacterium
CCAAGATGGCCGAAATGCAGGAAAACCTCGTCAATGTCGAGATTACCGGCGAGTCTGCGGCTGGCATGGTGACCGTCACGCTAAACGGCAAGGGCGGCATGGTGCGCGTAAAAGTCGATCCGTCCCTCATCAATCCCGCCGACGCCGAGGTTATGGAGGATCTTATTGTCGCCGCGCATAACGACGCGCGCGCCAAGGTGGACGCGCGGATGCAGGAAGAAACCTCCAAAATGATGGGCGGCATTCAACTGCCGCCCGGCCTGAAGTTGCCGTTTTAGCGGATAGACCCGGCACTTGGCGTCCATGACGGAAATTGAACGGCTCATCCGGTTGCTCGCCCGCCTGCCGGGTTTGGGCCCGCGTTCGGCGCGTCGCGCCACGTTACACCTGATCAAGAAACGCGATACCCTGCTGGAACCGCTGGCCCGGGCGTTGAGCGACGCCGTCCACAACATTCGCACCTGTGGCGCCTGCGGCAATGTCGACACCACCGACCCCTGCGCGATTTGCCGCGATCCTAAACGCGACCCATCGCTGTTATGCGTGGTGGAGGACGTCGCCGATTTGTGGGCCATGGACCGGGCCGACATATTTTCCGGTCGCTTCCATGTTTTGGGCGGCACGTTATCGGCGTTGGACGGCGTCGGGCCGGAAGACTTGACCATCGCCACGCTGATTGAACGCGCGCAAGCAGCCGCCGTCACGGAAGTCATACTGGCGATGAATATGACGGTCGATGGACAAACCACCGCGCATTACATTTCCGAACGTCTAGCCCCAACCGGCGTTCGCATCACGCAATTGGCGCATGGCGTGCCGGTTGGCGGCGAATTGGATTATCTGGACGACGGCACGCTGTCCGCCGCGTTTCGAGCCCGGCACGAATAGCGAAAATCAGGGTGGCGGAAATTGTCTTGCCGTGAAGTCGCCGCATTTTCGTCCTAATTATGTTCAGATAGCGCGATACCTCTTTCGGCCAAACTGTCTATTCCACACAGGAGACGCCCTTTGCGAATTCGCTTTATTCCGGTCGCCGCCGCACTCGCCCTGATCCTTCCAGCGGCAATACCAGGAGCGTTTGCGGCTGGCGCCGAAACCACGGTCACGCCCGCCGCGCGCACCGCGCTCGGCTTGACCATATACAACGACAATCTCGCCCTCGTTCGCGACGCGCGCCGCGTTTCCCTTAAACCGGGCGCAACCGCAATCCGCTTCGAGGATGTAACCAATGGAATCAATCCTTCCAGCGTCTTCATCGAACAATCACCCTCCGGCGCTTTAACAATCCGTGAGGTCAATTACGACGCCGACACGCCAAACTGGGACGCTTTGCTCGCCAAATCGGTCGGAAAGACCGTACGCATACGAAGCAAACGGAAAAATAAAAACAAGGCCGCCCTGACGACCGCAATTCTCCTGGGCGTCTCCGGCAGCCAGGCCCTGGTCGAGATGGACGGGCAAGCGCGCACCGTCTCCAAAAACAGGCTCATCGTCGATTTACCGCCGGGACCGCGCCATTTGAACCCGTCACTGGCGATTCTTGGCGATGCCCCAAGCCTTGCTGAAGTCGAGTTGGCGCTGACCTATATGACCAGCGGGTTGACATGGCGAGCCGATTACGCCGGGCGTCTGAACGCGGATGAAACCTCGCTCGCGTTAACCGGATTCGTGACCTTGTCCAATGCAACGGGTGCGGCGTTCGACAATGCATCGGTTCGTGTCGTCGCAGGCGCAGTCAACCGGTCAGTTGCTCCCATCCGCGCACGCCGTCAGACCGAGTTGACGACAATGAAGGCCCTCGGGTCCTCAGGACCACGCGAAGCCAGCATTGCAGACGTCCATGTCATCTCAATCGGCGAAAACCTTGCAATTGGCCCAAATCAAACCAAGCAATTTGCTTTATTCAAGACGCGCAGCATCCCGATTAAAAAGGAATATCGCCTGGAAAACCACGGCGCGTCCTATAATCGGTCGTATAGAGCGGTTGTGCGGGATCAACCCGTCATTCGATTGGTCTTCCGAAACGACGCCGCCTCCGGAATGGGGCGAGTACTGCCGTCCGGCGTCATGCGCATTTACGCCACGGGTGACGGCGCGCCGCTCTTTCTCGGTGAAACGTCGATGACGCATACGCCGCGCGACGAGACTGTCCGGTTAACGACGGGCCGGGCGTTCGAAATCAACGCCAAGCGCCGCCAGACTAGTTACAAACGCTCCGGCTTGCCAAAGGGCGTCTTTGAATCCGGTCACGAAATCACGATTCACAACGCGAAGACAAAACCGGTCACCGTCACGGTCGCCGAACATATTCCGGGCGATTGGAGCATCCTGGAAGAGTCGAAACCGCATGAAAAACCCCAGTCTAATCAGGCGATCTGGAAAATTGACGTGCCGGCGTCAGGCGAGGTCAAATTGACCTATAGCGTACGCGTACAATTTTAAATTCCCCATCGCGGCAAACGATTGGCTATTTTCGAACGCTCGTCTTGACGCACGGGCCTTTCACCCATAGTTACTGTGTTCGCACAGGGATAATATCGACCGATTATCGAGGAAATAACCGTGGCCGTACGCCCCATCATCATAGCGCCCGACCCCCGGCTGAAGATCAAATGCGCGCCGGTGCGGGTTGTGGACGACGAAATCGCCGAATTGATGGCTGATTTGCTGGAAACCATGTATCACGCGCCCGGCATTGGACTGGCGGCGCCACAAATCGGCGCCGCGATGCGAGTCATCGTCGTCGATTCCGCGCGCAAGGAAGAAGAGCCCCAGCCGTTAAAAATGGCTAATCCGGAACTTGTGTCCGCGTCCAAGGAACTCTGGGCCTACGAAGAAGGCTGCCTGTCCCTGCCCGAACATTACGCCGAAGTAGAACGCCCGGCGCGAATTTGCGTCAAATATATCGACGAAACCAATACGGCGCGTGAAATTGAGGCCGAAGAACTTGTAGCGACCTGCATCCTGCACGAGATGGACCATCTGGACGGTACGCTTTTCGTGGATCATATTTCCGCCCTTAAACGGAATATGATCCTGCGGAAGCTGGTGAAGACGAAAAAACTGAAACAACAAGACGCCGCCGCCTGATATCCTGACGGCCCTGTATCCAGACGAAATGGGTATCCAGACCGAAATGGCGTTTAAACCAACTTGGTGAGCCCCATGCGCATTGCCTATATGGGCACGCCCGATTTCGCGTTGCCGGCGCTTGGCGCGCTGATCGACGCGGGCCATGATATCGTTTGCGTCTACGCCCAACCGCCCCGCCCCGCGGGTCGCGGCCAAAAGGAACGGCTTAGCCCTGTCCACGCATTCGCGGAATCCAAAGGCTTGTCCGTCCGCACACCCAAAACCCTTAAAGACCCGGCCATTCAACAGGCTTTCACCGATTTGCGCCTGGATGCGGCGGTGGTGACCGCGTATGGGCTGCTGCTGCCTTCGTCAATCTTGACGGCGCCACGTCTGGGATGCCTCAACATTCATGCTTCCCTGTTGCCGCGCTGGCGCGGAGCCGCCCCCATCCAGCGCGCGATCGAGGCGGGCGATTCCGAAACCGGGGTCACCATCATGCAAATGGATGAAGGCCTGGACACCGGCGCAATTCTGAACGTCCGGACCCTGCCCATCGCCGATGACGCGACCGCCGCCGATTTACACGACGCGCTGGCCAACCTCGGGGCGGCGATGATCGTCTCCACCCTGTCCGGGCTGGCCGACGGATCGCTGACCGCGCGCCCGCAACCAGCTGCCGGGACGACTTATGCGAAAAAAATTGACAAGGGCGACGGTCGTCTCGACTGGACCAAACCCGCGCGCGCGCTCGACCGCGCCATCCGGGCGTTCACGCCCTGGCCCGGCGCCTGGTTCACCCATGACGGGGCGCGCATAAAAATCCTGCACGCCGTTCCTCTTGATAGCGCTAAAGGCTCCCCCGGCGAAGCTGTTGACGACACACTCACGATCGCCTGCGGCGACGGGGCGCTACGGTTGTTGCGCGTGCAACGGGAAGGCCGGAAACCCGCCGTCGCCGAAGATTTTCTGCGCGGATACCCAATCCCAAAGGGAACGGTTTTAACATGACCCCGCCGAACATGACGCGCTGGCGCATCACGGTGGAGTATGACGGCGGCGCCTTCGTTGGCTGGCAACGGCAGGAAAATGGCTGGTCGGCGCAGGCCGCGCTGGAAGACGCGATTTTAAAGTTCTCGCAGGAAATCGTCACCCTGTTTGGCGCAGGACGCACCGATTCCGGGGTGCATGCGCTTGGTCAGGTAGCGCATTTCGACCTGGCCAAGGAAACCCGTGCGGACACCGTTCGCGACGCCCTGAACCATCATATGCGCGGCGACCCTATTTCGGTCGTGGACGTCGTTGAGGCGGCGCCGGATTTCCACGCCCGTTTTTCCGCAACGACACGGCGTTACCTGTACCGAATTCTAAACCGGCGCGCCGCCCCGGCGATGGACCGGGACCGGGTGTGGCATGTGGCCAGGCCATTAGATGTGGACGCCATGCATGACGCCGCCCAGCGGCTGATCGGGAAACACGATTTCACCAGCTTCCGCGCGTCCCATTGCCAGGCGCTATCGCCCGTGAAGACGCTGGATCATTTGTCGGCCAGCCGCGCGGGCGAGGAAATTCACATCCGCGCCATCGCGCGGTCCTTCCTGCACCATCAGGTGCGCAATTTTGTCGGCACGCTGGTTTTTGTCGGGGAGGGAAAGTGGAACGCCGGTGATGTGACCCGCGCGCTGGAAGCCCGCGACCGGGCGCAAGCGGGCCCAACCGCCCCACCCCAGGGCTTGTACCTTACCGGGGTCGATTACGAGTCTTCTTCCGATTCCGTGTCTGAATCAGCCGCCGTTTCGCGCAACGACACATAGGCGATGTAGGCGACAAAGCCGACGCCCGCCAACACGAACGCCGCGACTATCCCGAAAGCGCGCTCGGCGACGATCAGCAGCGCCAACGCAACTCCCGTCAACAGCACCCGTTTCAGCAAGTCCATCATGGTGGTGGTTCATCCGTGCATCAGGTTGAAGCTGACCGCGCGAATGATCTGGCCCAGTAAAAATTCCGCACCGACAAACGCAATCGGCAGCGACCCGGTGATATCCAGACCAATTTTGGCGATAAACCACTGATACCACAAAAGAATTATCAAAGACGCGAAGCTTATCAACCCCAACATGCCTTCCGGCACGACGCCTGAAAACCGCAGCAGCATGATCGCCACATAAATGCCGATCTGGATCGCCGCCGACCAGTTATAGGCCACGATATAACGGATGAACTTCTCTTCCCGGTCGATGACCGGCGCGGCGTAGGACACCAGCAGCGGCCATGCGGCCCAGCCGATCACGTAGGCCGACCCCTCCACCATGAAAATCCGCATGATCCCGGCGTCTTCGTAATACGGCGTGGGCGAAAACGCGAGCAGCAGGACATAACCCGGCAGGACCAGAACCGCGCAAAAGAATGACTTCCAGAACCCCTCATGGGAATCGTCGAGCCATTCAACGCCCTTGGGATCGCGAAGCAGAAGCCGCCACACGCCGTACAACGACAGCTGGACTTCACGCTTCGATATCATTCAAAATATCCGTTAATGATGCTCTCGTAGATATCGGTCAGCCGCACGATGTCGGCGACATCGGCGCGTTCGTCGATTTTGTGCATGGTTTGCCCGACCAGGCCGAATTCAACGACCGGGCAATAATCCTTGATGAAGCGCGCGTCGGACGTGCCGCCGGTGGTGCTGAGATCCGGTTGCAATTGCAACACGCCCCGGCACGCCGCCGACACCACG
>JABJJH010000445.1 GCA_018660965.1 Rhodospirillaceae bacterium
AGCCGGAACGGACCCGAGACCACACGGAGCTGATGTTGCGGCATTTCGGCGCCACGGTCGAAACCACGCCGGACGGCCGGGGCGGCGCCCGCATCGCGCTCACCGGGCAACCGGAACTGACCGGTTCGACCATTATCGTGCCCGGCGACCCCAGCTCGGCGGCGTTTCCCATGGTCGCGGCCCTGCTGTGCCCCGGATCGGAGGTCCGGCTGCGCAATGTCGGGTTGAACCCGCTGCGCACGGGCCTGATCGCGACGTTGCTGGACATGGGCGCGGACATCACGCGCGAAGACGAACGGATCGAGGCCGGCGAGCCCGTCGCGGACCTGGTAGTGCGCGCCGGAATCTTGCGGGGGATCGAGACGCCGCCGGAACGCGCGCCGTCGATGATCGACGAATACCCGATCCTGGCCATGGCCGCCGCCTGCGCCAAGGGAACAACGGTCATGCGCGGTGTGCGGGAACTGCGTGTGAAGGAAAGCGACCGCCTGGCCGCCGTGGCGCAGGGGCTGAGCGCCTGTGGCGTCTCGGTCGAGGAAAGCGAGGATACGCTCGTCGTGCATGGCGCGGCGGGCGCCGTCCCCGGTGGGGGAACTGTCGCGACGCATCTGGATCACCGGATCGCGATGAGTTTCCTGATGCTGGGGCTGGGCGCCGCGGCGCCCGTGGCCATCGACGACGCAGGCCCTATCGAGACCAGCTTCCCCGGCTTCATCGACATGATGAACGGTCTTGGCGCTCGATTGAGCGAGTCCACATGAGGATATCCGCATGATTATCGCCGTGGACGGTCCGGCGGCGTCGGGCAAGGGCACCTTGTCGAAGCGGCTGGCCAAACATCTGGGATACGCCCATCTGGATACGGGCAAGATTTACCGCGCCGTCGGGTTTAGCGTTCTGGCGTCGGGCGGCGACCCGGGCGACCCCGCCACCGCCGTGGCCGCCGCCCGCGCCCTGACGCCTGAAGCCCTGGAAAACCCGGACCTTGTGGAGGATTCCGTCGCGGCGGCCGCATCCAAGGCGGCGGCTATCGGGCAAGTGCGCGACCTGCTGCTGGCGTTCCAGCGGGACTTCGCCGCAACCCCGCCAGGCGGCGCGGCGGGCGCGGTTCTGGACGGTCGCGACATCGGCACCGTGGTTTGCCCGGACGCCGAGATAAAACTGTTTGTCGACGCCGATGTCGAGGTGCGCGCCAAGCGCCGGTATAAAGAGTTGCTTGACCGGGGCGAGGCGACTATATATTCGCACGTTCTCCAGGATCTTAAGGATCGGGATGATCGGGACAGGAACCGGTCCGTCGCGCCGCTAAAACCGGCGGCGGACTCTTTTGTTCTGGATACCTCGACCCTGGATGCCGAGAACGCGTTTCGTGCGGCGTTGGCGTATATCGAGTCCGGAAACACCGGCGCGTAATCGTCGTCGCCCGATCGAAGCGCAAATTCGAGACGAACAACAACATTGGTAAAGACCGTCGGACTCAACCGACTGGCCCGAAAAATCTATGATGAGAAAGGACTTGGTATACCCATGTCAGCCGAAGCAGTTTTAAAGGAAAGTTTCGCCGATCTACTCGAGGAATCCCTCGGTTCCGGCTCTGGTATCGAAGGCAGCGTCGTCAAAGGGACGATCATCGCCATTGAAAACGATTTCGCCGTCATCGACGCCGGATTGAAATCGGAAGGCCGCGTGGCCCTTCGTGAATTCATCGGCCCCGAAGAAACGGCCAATTTGAAGGTCGGCGGCTCCGTCGATGTCTACCTGGAGCGGATGGAAAACAAGAATGGCGAAGCCGTTCTGTCCCGCGAAAAGGCGCGTCGCGAAGAAGCGTGGACCATGTTGGAGCACTCCTTCAACGACGCCGAACGCGTCAACGGCACCATCTTTGGCCGCGTCAAGGGCGGGTTCACCGTCGATCTGTCCGGCGCCGTGGCGTTTCTGCCAGGCAGCCAGGTCGATATCCGGCCGGTACGTGACATCGGTCCGCTCATGGGCACCCCGCAACCCTTTCAGATTCTCAAGATGGATCGCAGCCGCGGCAACATCGTCGTGTCCCGCCGCGCCGTTCTGGAAGAAAGCCGCGCCGAACAGCGCACCGAGCTGATCGCCAACCTGAAAGAAGGCCAGGTTCTGGAAGGCGTCGTTAAAAATATCACCGATTACGGCGCGTTCGTCGATCTTGGCGGCGTCGATGGTTTGTTGCACGTCACCGACATTGCATGGCGACGCATCAACCACCCCTCGGAATCGCTGTCCATCGGCCAGACGCTCAATGTCCAGGTCATCCGCTTCAATCCTGAAACCCAACGCATCAGCCTTGGCATGAAACAGTTGGAAGCCGATCCCTGGGATGGCGTCGGCGAAAAATATCCGATCGACGCGAGGTTCACCGGTCGGGTCACGAACATCACCGATTACGGCGCGTTCGTGGAGCTTGAGCCCGGCGTCGAGGGTCTCGTCCATGTCTCCGAGATGAGCTGGACCAAGAAAAACGTCCATCCTGGCAAGATCGTCTCGACCAGCCAGGAAGTCGAAGTCATGGTGTTGGACGTCGATCCGCAGAAGCGGCGCATCAGCCTTGGCCTCAAGCAGACCATGTCCAATCCCTGGGAAGCGTTTGTCGACACCTTTCCCGCAGGCACGGAAGTCGAGGGCGAGGTCAAGAACATCACCGAATTCGGCTTGTTCGTTGGCCTTTCCGACGATATCGACGGCATGGTCCACATGTCCGATATCGATTGGCAACGTTCCGGCGAAGAAGCCATCAAGGACTTCAGCAAGGGCGATGTCGTTAAGGCGAAAATTCTCGAAGTCGATGTCGAGAAAGAGCGCATCAGCCTTGGCATGAAGCAGTTGAGCGACGACCCCATGG
>JABJJH010000344.1 GCA_018660965.1 Rhodospirillaceae bacterium
AATTTTTGCGACGGGTGGAACTGACTCGGTGCCGTGGGCCAGTGCGGCAATCGCCTGTGCGCCGCCGATTTTGTATATTTCCTGGACGCCAGCAAGTTGCGCGGCGGCGAGAACCAACGGGTTAACCGCGCCGTTGGGGGTAGGCGCCACCATGGCGATGCGCGGCACGCCCGCGACCTTGGCGGGAATGGCGTTCATCAGGACGGAACTGGGATAGGATGCGGTGCCGCCGGGGACATAAAGTCCCGCCGACTCAACAGCGGTCCATCGAGCGCCCAGCCGGATGCCGTCATCGTCCTTGTAGTCCAGGTCAGCGGGTAATAACCGCCGATGGAAATCTTCGATACGCGTTGCGGCGATACGAAGGGCGGCGAGGGCGCCGGGATCGCATTTTGATGCGGCGTCGGCGATTTCAGTTGATCGAAATCGCACTGTGTCCGCCGTGAGCTCAAGGTGGTCGAAAGTCTCAGTGTATTCAAAGAGAGCGGCGTCGCCACGCGTCCGGACGGCCTCGATGATTGCCGATACAACGGCCCCAACATCCGCACTGGCTTCGCGCTTGGCGTTTAGGAAGGACTGAAAGGCCGCTTCGAATCCGGCGTCGCGGGCGTCGAGCCTAAGCGGCATCGGCGACCTCTTGAAAGCGGTCGACCCACGTTTGAACCTGTACGGGCCGCGTTTTCAAGGCGGCTCGATTGACAATCAGGCGGCTGGTGATGTCGGCGATTTTTTCAATTTCGATTAAACCATTGTCCTTCAACGTCTGTCCGGATGACACCAGATCGACGATGCGGCGGCACAACCCCAGACTGGGCGCGAGCTCCATGGCGCCGTTAAGCTTGATGCATTCGGCCTGCACGCCCCGGGCCGCGAAATATTTGCGTGTGATCGAGGGATATTTGGTGGCGACGCGAATGTGACTCCAGCGGTCGGGATCATCGCTTTCCACCATGTTGTGCGGTTCAGCGATCGATAAGCGGCACGCGCCGATTTTTAAATCCACGGGAGCGTAATTTTCAGCATAGTCGAATTCCATAAGAACGTCATTGCCGGCGACTCCCAAATGCGCCGCGCCGAAGGCGACGAATGTCGCGACATCGAAACTGCGGACGCGGATGATCGACAGTTCGGGAATGTTGGTCGCGAATTGAAGTTGACGCGCCGAGGGGTCGTTGAACGCGGCTTCGGGTTCAATCCCGACGCCTGACAACAGGGGTTCCAATTCCTTGAGAATGCGCCCTTTCGGCACGGCGAGAATCAAGGGCTGATTCGCACGCACAATCTTCGCCTCCAATTATAAGGTTATGAAGGCCCCTACATCGCATAAGGCGACCGATGGCGCCAGTCTCATTTTGGCTGGAATCCTATCCTGCGACCGCACCCGCGACAGGGTTCATGACATCGGCCGCGCCGTAAAATTCGCCGGTTTCCCGGTCTCGCATCACTCCGTTCGGTTTTGCGAAATTGTTCGGCAATATCGTTTGTTCTTCCCGATGCGTTGGCATATGCGCCGCGATGGCCGCTTCTACATCGTCGCCCAACCGGGTGTCGACCGCCGCCCTGTCGTCCCCACTATAGTCAATTCTGGGTTGGTGGAAGGCCGCCTCGAAGTCCATGCCGCAATCAATCAGCATTGACGTGATCTGCATGACCGCCGACATGATTTTTCGACCGCCGGAACCACCAAGGGCGAACCAGGGCTCGTCGTCGGCGGTGACAATCACCGGGCACATATTCGACAGCGGGCGTTTGTTCGCGCCAAGCGAATTTGGCTGACCGGGCCGGGGGTCAAACCAGAAAATTCCGTTATTCATCATGAGTCCGGTTTCCGGCAGGACAACCTTGCTACCGAACGCCGACAGCAAGGTCTGCGTGAAGCTGACGATGTTTCCCTCGCCATCGATCACGGTCAAATGGGTGGTGGAGGTGGGGTCGCGGGTTTCATCGACGCCGCCCATGGTGGCGAACCTGGTGTCGAACGCCTGTTTCATGGCCGTGGTCCAGGCGGCGTAGTCGCCCGCCGCCGGTTCGCCGGTTCGCGAAATCTGGCCCGCGAATTGACCCATTGAATCCTGCAAGGTTGGACCGGCGGTCAAGCCCGGCGCGCCGTGAACCATCGCGTCACCGTGCTGGAACGACAAGGCATCCAATTCCAGGGCTTTATAGGATGCGAGATCGTCGAGCGACAACGAACCGCCCCCGGCCTTCATGTCGGCGGCGATCAACTCGGCAAGCTGGCCTTCGTACAAATCGCGGCGCCCGGCTTCGGCCAGGCGTTTCAGCGTTCGGGCCAGATTGCCCATGGGTAAATGGGGGATGGGCCGCCCACCTGTCGCCATGGGCACGAAGCCATCGGGAAGATAGATGTCCCGCGTCGTTGGGTATTTGACGAGGTCCCGCGCGGCGGATGCAATATTAAGCGATGTCGCCCAATTGGCGGGCAGTCCGCGTTCGGCCAGTTCAATGGCGGGCGCCAACAAATCGGACCAACCCTTGGAGCCGTACCGTTCCCACGCAAGCCCGACCGCATCCACATAACCCGGCGTCGCCACCGAATGGTATCCTTGGACGTTGCGATCCTCCAAAACAGCGGGCCACGAAAATAAATCTCCGCTTTCGCCGCCGATTAGCGGATAATCGCCAAGGTCGAGCGCCTTGGGGGAGACAACGCCGCCATTAAAGCAGCGCACTTTGTTTTCCTTCGCCAGATAAACCATCATGAACCCGCACCCGCCGACGCCGCTCATCCAGGGCTCGACGACGGATACGGCGAATGACGTCGCGACCGCCGCGTCAATGGCGTTACCGCCCTCGCGAAGCACCGCCGCGCCTACTTCCGCCGCCGCCTTGTGATGGCTTGCGACGACGCCGTTCGATCCCCGCGCAATCGGTTTTCGGACATGCCAGTTCTGATAAAAATTCGTATCCATGTCGCGATTCTCCTGTTTGCGAAAGTGTTCGGATTTGACGCGCTTACCCGTTGTAAAAGGGGCGTCCGGAATTGCGAAGCCAAAGGCGTATAAGGCGTCGTTTTCGGTCCGGCTCCGGGTGGTCAAGAAACGCCGTTCGCTTGTGGCCGCATCTTCGGTTATCGACAATCTGGATTTGTCCAGGTTCGAAGTAGAAATCTTTCCACATCGCCGGTTCGTTCATGATTGCCTCAAGCGCGTTGAGCGCTGCGGCGCCTTCCGGGTCCATCGGTTCACCCGCTAGTTTGTAACCATTTATGACCTGAAAGTGGGAAAGGCGGCCCAGCAAGGCGCCGTCGTCGGTTTCAAAAATGGAATGGGTCAACGTCAGGGGCGCGTCGGGCGCGTGTTCACGCTGACGGTCGAAAATATAGGGACGATATAATCGGGCCAGTAAATCGGGATGGCGTTTTCGCATTTCATTATGCGCGGCGGGAAAGCTGACAATGCGGCTGACGCCGCCTTCCTTCGCGGTTTGAACACAAAACAGACAAACGTAATCCGGCGGGCAAAAATTGTAGCTGTTGTCAGTGTGAAAGTTTTGTTCGACGTTTGTAATGTCCGGACGCACGCCCCCACCGGGTTTCAAACCGGAATCATGCACATCGTAAATCATCGCCCCGTCCCATTTCTGGGCGACGGGTCGGGCGACCATCGACGCCAGCAGCCAGTACAAAGGCTCGGCTTCCTCGCGTGAATAGCGGTCCATCGGCAGCCGATCCAGGATGGCGAATCCGACGCCGTGCTGAAGGGTGTCCGTAACATTCGCGATCATCGTCCTGCACGCGGGTAATTCAAAATCCTCGGGCCGCAGCGCCAGGGTTGGTAAGGGATTATCCTTCAGAAGCCTCGATATGGCGTCTAATTCCGCGAGACAGTCATCCGGCATTGTGACGACGCCATCGTTGGGCTGCAGTACATCACGCGTCCAGGCGATGGCGCCTGTTTCCATTTTCGCGACCTCTGGCGCGCTGCTTGCGTCAACACTCGATGTCATTTGTGGTCCTCATCAAGGTTGTGATCCGGTCGCCATTGCGTCGGCCATGGTTCGTCGAGATCCGAAAGGATGCAGGAAATTGACTCGACCTCCAGGCGGATCCGTCCGCCGCCCGAGAGGTAAAGTATGATGGCGTCGCCCGGCTCAGCGGCGGGGTGGAATTCAACCGCCATGAGGGACAAAAATTGCTGACGGTTGCGTCTGTCGATGTCGCTGAATTGCACGCGCCGGACCGTATCGAAGCGCACGCCGCAGTGAACGCGTTGGGAGGCGTCGACATGTTCCCAGCGATATCGGTTCACCGCCAGGATAAAGCTTTTTTCATCGGGTAGGAATGTCACGTCGCCCAGGGGGACAAGCGAGTCTTGCAGCATGGCGGAGATAACGGCCAAGTCCTCGGCGTCATGCGCGCGTAATTTTAAAGGATCGTCGTCCCCAGCGGTCATCCGTCGCCTTTAAT
>JABJJH010000262.1 GCA_018660965.1 Rhodospirillaceae bacterium
CGAGGCGCAAATTCGCCTCTGTGACTCGTTTTCCTTTCAGGACATCGGGTGCCATCACGCCAGCGCCGCCGGGTTCGTCGCGCCCCTGGTGGCGGGGAAGGCGTGGGGACAATCCAGCGCCGTCATGGCGCAGGGCGGCGTGTTGGGCGGCTATCGACATCTGATCCTTGGCGTGTTGTCCAAGGGCGAATTGAGCATGGCCAAGGCGGCGGCGTTTCCGTTGTGCGCATCGGAAGGCGTGTCGGCGGCGCGGTTGGCGGGGGCGGGGTTCACCGGGCCGTTGGCCGCTTATGAATGGTTGTTCGAACAGTCCGGCGCCAACATCGACGACTTCGCCCTGGATCATGACCGGTATCGGATCGAGGGGGTCAGTCTGAAGCAGTTTCCGGCGCAATACGCGCTACAGGCGCCGGTCGCGGCGGCGACTCGATTACACGATAGCGTCAAGCATCGGCTGGGCGACATTCGGCGCATCCGTGCGAAGGTGAAGCATGAAACATTGGCGCGCGCCGCCGATCCCAGTAAATTCAAGCCGCTGAATCGGGAAACCGCCGACCACAGCTTGCCGTCCTGCGTTGCGATGGCGTTGTGCGACGGCGTCCTGTCCGACGCGCAGTTCGAGGGGAGCCGGTTTCTCGACGACGATGTCATGCGGTTGACCGGATTGGTGGAGGCGGTGGCGGAGCCTTCCTTCGAAGAGCGGTTTCCCACGGGCCGTCCCGGCGCGGTCGAAATTGAATTCGCGGATGGCGAGATCATCGACGCCGTGGAGGAAATTCCGCTTGGCGACTTCGAACGCCCCATGGACGAGGCGGCGTTGCATGAAAAATTCCTGGGTCAAGCCATCCCGGCGGTTGGCGAGGCGGCGGCGGGCGAAATCATCGCGTTTGTCGATGCGTTGGAAGATCAGCCAAGCGTCGCGCCGCTGTTGCAATTATGCCGACAAGCCTGACGCCAATTGGAGGAACATGATTTATGAGAGCCGTCGTTTGTGAAAAACTGGGCTTGCCGAGCGATTTAGTCGTGCGCGATGTGCCCGATCCACCCGAGCCGGGGCCGGGTGAAATCAAGGTCGCCTTGGCGGCGCGCGGCGCGCAATTCGTCGATGTTCTGATGGCCGCCGGGGAATATCAGACCAAGCCGCCACTGCCGTTTATTCCCGGTAGCGAGGCGGCGGGTGAGGTCATCGCCGTGGGTCCCGACGTGGCGGACTTCGCCGTCGGCGACAAGGTGATGACGCGTCATTCGCCGGGCGCTTTCGCAGAAATGGCGACGATATCGACCAGCGCCGCCCTGCCAGTGCCTGACGGTATGGATTTAATCCAGGCGGCGGGGTTTCGATCCGCCTACACCACCGCCTATCACGCACTGGTTCAACGCGGGCGCCTGCAGCCCGGTGAGGTGTTGCTCGTGCACGGCGCGGCGGGCGGCATCGGTTTGGCGGCGGTGCAGGTTGGCAAAATATTGGGCGCGACGGTGATCGCGACCGCGGGTAATGACGAGAAACTTGCCGCGGTGAAGGCTAACGGCGCCGATCACATTATCGATCTGACCGTCGACAACCCGCGGGATTCAGTCCGCGATCAGGTCAAGGCGGCAACCGGCGGTGGGGTCGATGTGGTGCTGGAAATCGTCGGCGGCCAGGTATTCGAGGGATGTCTCCGGGCGCTCAATTGGCGGGGGACGCTGGTGGTGGTCGGTTTTACCAGCGGCGAGATCGCAAACATGAAAACCAACTATGTCCTGCTGAAAGGCGTCTCCGTCACCGGCATCAACTGGTCGAACTATCGCAATGAAGACCCGGCCTGGGTGCGCCGCGTGCAGGACGAAATTTTCGACATGTGCGTCCAGAAGAAAATCAACATGCCGATCCAGGCGACATTTCCCATGGAAGACGTGGTGAAGGCCTTCAACATCATCCGCAACCGCGAAATCCGCGGCAAGATCGTGATCCGGATGGGTGACGAGGGGTAAACCCTCAGCCGTTCCATTCGCGGACGATGTCTTCCAGCGCGGCGCGCTTGCGTTCGGTGGGTGGCTCGATAGGGCTGCCCACATAG
>JABJJH010000291.1 GCA_018660965.1 Rhodospirillaceae bacterium
GGCCAGCGGTTGGGGTGGAGGTCGGATGAAATTGTTTTGCTGTTCCTGTTCGGAATTCTATCGGGCGTCGCTTTCATCCTGCGCCAGTTGTACGCGCGCGAACCATTGGTCAATCTGGGCTTGTTCAGCAACGCGCAATTCACGGCCGCGGCGTTGATCGCGTTCTTCACCGAATGCGCCTTTTTGGCGTCCACGGTGATGTTGCCGTTGTTCGTGCAGCAGATACAGCATTACTCGCCGCTCGCCGCCGGCATGATGATGATCCCGGCGGGGGTGTCGATGTTGATCTTGTTTCCAATCTCCGGACGACTCGCCGATATCCTGCCCGCGCAAATCCTGGTGTTCGCCGGGCTCTTGTTTTACGCGGCGTCGTTCGCATTGATGGCCAGCATGGATGTGAACACGCCGTTTTGGACTTTGGTCGGGTTTACGCTGGTGATGCGGTTCGGGTCAGCCTTTACGCGACCGGTGACCAACGCCACCGCGCTTAGCTCCCTGCCGCCGGCGTTTGTCCATCAAGGGTCGAGCACGATCAACTTCACGCGCAAGCTGGGCGGCGCGCTGGGGGCGAACGCGGTCATGGTGTTTCTGGAAATGCGCATTCCCTTTCACGGCGACGCTTTTGCCGCGGCGCAGACGGACGCGAACCAGACGTCGCAGGTGTTGCGGGAAACCGTGGTGCGGTTGTTCGGCGAAGCCGGCGTGCCCGGGCTGGCGCAAGAACCCGGCGCCTTCATCTATTTCAGCGAGGTTATCCTGGCCCAGGCCAGCACACTGGGCTTTCAGGACGCCTTTAGCGTCCTCGCCGCGATCGCGTTCACCGCGATCATACCGGCCTTCATCATGGGCCGCCTCATGGGTTCCAAACCCGCCACGCTTTAGCGTTATGGCCTCATCGTGTGCCTCGAGGGACCGGCTTCGCGCAGCGGCGCCACGGTGTTGGCGAAGTCACAGAGCAGCGCGCGCGTGTCGCGCGGATCGATGATCTCCTCAATCCAGAAGGTTTCCGCCGAGCGGAAGGGCGAACGCAGCTTCTCCAGCCGCTCCGTGATTATCGCCAGTTCTGCATCGGGGTCGTCCGCTGCGGCAATGTCGGCGCGGTAGGCGGCCTCGATACCGCCTTCCAGCGGCAGTGACCCCCAGCGACCGGACGGCCAGGCGTAGCGCGTGCAGAAGTTGCCGCCGTTCCGGTGCGCCGCGCCCGCGACGCCAAACGCGTTGCGGACGATCATCGTGCACCATGGCACTGTGGTCTGCCAAATCGCGCTCATCGCGCGCACGCCTTCCTTGATGGTGCCGTTTTCCTCCGACTCCTTGCCGACCTGAAAGCCGGGGCAATCGGACAAATTGACGATGGGCAGATGGAATGTTTCCGCCAGATCGACAAATTTGATGACCTTGCGGCAGGTGTCCGCCGTCCAGCATCCCCCGTAGGAATAAGGATCGCTGGCCATCAGCGCCACGGGCCAGCCATCAAGGCGCGCGAACCCGGTGATCACCGACTTGCCATATTGGCTCCCCATTTCGAAGAACGATCCCTCATCGACGACCGCCTCGATAATCGGGCGCATCTTGTACACTTTTCGAATGTCGCGCGGGATGGCCTCGATCAACCAATCGACGCGGCGGTCGGGGTCGTCGTCCTGGGCGCCGCGTGGCGGTAATTCGTAAACCGAGGGCGGCAGATATGACAGGAACCGCCTGGCGCACTCGAAGGCTTCCTCTTCCGTGCTGACCGCGTGATCAACCGCGCCCGCGCGAAGCTGGATTTTGTAACCGCCCAATTCATTCTTCGTCAGTTTCTGCCCGATACGCTCCACAACCGGCGGACCGGCGACGAACATGGCCGATTTGTCCTTGATCATGACCGAATAGTGCGACGCCGCCAGATGCGCCGCGCCCAGTCCCGCGACCGAGCCCAAGCCCAATCCGACACGCGGCACCAGGCCCATGTTCGCCACCACGGTTTCCCAACCCACCACGCCGGGAACGTTGGCGCGGCCTTTGGTTTCGATGGTCTTCACCGATCCGCCGCCGCCCGACCCTTCCACAAGACGCAGAAGCGGCAAGCGTAATTCGTTGGCCATGATTTCGCAGGTGGTGTGTTTTTCCTTGATGGTGGCGTCGGCGGACCCGCCTCGCACGGTGAAGTCGTCGCCGCCGATCACCACCTTGCGCCCGTCCACCTTGGCGCGCCCGAACACGAAATTCGAGGGCACGAAATCCGACAAATCGTTCTTGCCGTCGTATTCCGCCATCCCGGCGATCTTGCCGAGTTCATGGAAAGAACCGTCGTCGGCGAGCATTTCGATCCGTTCGCGAATGGTGTAGCGACCGCCGTCTTTCTGGCGCTGGACGCGCATTTCGCCGCCCAGTTTGTCCGCGAAGGCCTCGCGCCGTTTCAACTCATCAAGTTCCGGTTGCCATGACATTGGCGGTCACTCCCTTATCGGTCGATAATTTATTGTCTGGACATATTTAGTTCATAGGCCGGTGTCGGGCGCAAGGAAAAGCCGCCCGGTTTAAACCAAACCGTTACACCACACCGTTACACCACACCGTTACACCACACCGTTACACCACACCGTTACACCACACCGTTACACCACACCGTTACACCACACCGTTACACCACACCGTTACACCACAC
>JABJJH010000197.1 GCA_018660965.1 Rhodospirillaceae bacterium
ATAGACGCCACCATTTGTTCGCGCGTGTCGACGCCAAGCGGCCTTTCGACCGAAATCAGCACATCGTCCGCAGGCGACAAATTGACGTGCCCGCCCCACACAAGGCATCCCTTTATCGACTCGACCTGCGCGCGCATCGCGTCCACCGGGACATCGACGTTCGCCAACACTTCCATCGTGTCCGCCGTGCCCGCCGGGGACGTAATGGCGCGCGAAGAAGTTTTCGGCATCGGCAGGCCGTGCGCGGCGACAAT
The DNA here is from genome assembly GCA_018660965.1 of Rhodospirillaceae bacterium. Lineage (GTDB taxonomy): Bacteria > Pseudomonadota > Alphaproteobacteria > UBA8366 > JABJJH01. The sequence goes on from JABJJH010000197.1 coordinate 255, forward strand.
GGGCACGACAATCATCGACGTGCGGTTGCCCGGAATGCCGCCGATGCAATGCTTGTCCACGATGGGACCATTATTCCACGTCAGGCTTTCCCCCGTGGACGCCATTGCGCGGGTCAGGCCAAGCACTTCGCCCGCGCTCATGAAGCTGGCCGAGGCGATCAGAAACGCGGCGATTTCCATGCGCGAATACCGATGCGCGGCGACATCTTCAATGATGGCGCGCAACTGCGGCTCGCTCAGGGTTTCACCGTTGATCTTGGCGCGGACATAATCCAGGCTTTCGGGCTGGTTCGCCTGGATGATTTCCACCGCGTCGCCTTCCAGCAGTCCGAGATGGCGAAACGCCTGCGCCGACAGGCCAAGCAATTCCGGCCCCAGGATAGTCGGGTCGTCGACGATATTGAGCGCCGCGAGGATGCGTTTACCGCCGCCGAAGACCTCGATCTTGTTGAGCGCCTGAAAGTCCTCGGCGCGGTAGATCGCGCAGCGCCGGCTCAGGAATGCGACATTTTCACCATAGGTGTCGATGCCAATTTTTTTTATGCGTAGCATTAAGTCCCCTCTATCAGAGTGGGACCATCATATCAAATCGCCTTCGCCTCGCGTAACCCGGCGATATCGGCTGGCGAATAGCCGTGTTCGGCCAAAATTTCATCCGTGTGCTGGCCGATCCTCGGCGGCGGACGGTTCGTGCCCGGCGAATCTTCCGACGCCTGAAAGCCGGCCCCGACAAGTTGAAGTGGATCGGCCAGCCCCTGCGGCGCCGGCAGGTCCATGATGACGTTCCGATGGTCCAGTTGCGGTTCCTTGAGCGCTTCGGAAATCGACGACACCTTGGAGCACGGCACCCCCGCCTCTGAAAGTTTCCGCACCCAATTATCCGCATCATCGTTCAGGAATAACTGCGCCAGTTCGGCCCGCAGCGCTTCCTTGTGTTCCTCGCGACTTTCGAATGTCTGGAACCGGGGATCGTTCGCAAACGCCTCGTCCCCCATGACCTTGAGCAGCGCCTTGATCTGACTGTCCACCAACGCGGTCGACTGGACATAGCCGGTGCGGGCCTTGAACTGATCCGCCGTCGCCAGTTTCGACGATGACTGGTTGCCAAGCAATTCCGGCTCATCACCGGTCGCGGTGTATCGCGCCACGTTCACGGATATCTGCGTCAGGGCGGCGTCGAACATCGCCACGTCCAGATGTTGCCCTTCCCCGGTGACCTGGCGACGGAACAACGCCCCGGCGATGGCGTAGGCGGCGGTGATTCCAGTCGTCATATCGACAACGGTGAAGCCGACGCGGGTGGGGCCATTATCGGGAAACCCGGTCGTGCTGGGCATACCAACCGCCGACTGGATGGCGCCGTCATACGCCGCCGCGCCCGCCTTCGGACCTTCCTGGCCATATCCGGAAATCGAACAATAAATGAGCGACGGATTGATCGCCTTGAGGTCCTCATATCCGAAACCCAGACGACCGATGGCGCCGGCCTTGAAATTCTGAATGAACACGTCGGCGTCCTGGACCAGTCGGCGCACGATGTCCTTGGCTTCGGGATTTTTCAAATCGAGCGTCATCGAGCGTTTGCCCGAATTCACCGCCATATACAACGGCGCCATGAATTCGTCACGCAAGGCGCCGTCCGACATCAATTGCCGCGCCTGGTCGCCCTTGCCCGGTTCCTCCACCTTGATGACGTTGGCGCCCAGAAGCCCCAATTGCGCCGCCGCGAACGGCCCCGCCAACACCCGGGAAAAATCAACAACCTTTAGCCCTTCAAACGCTTTCGCCATTTTGTCCTAATCCCCCAACTGCGTCGTCATGCCTCGCCACAATCCACCGCCAGATGGATTTATCCCTTGCGGCTACAAGCCTATAATGAAAGCCTGCCCGTGGCAAAACGTCCAGACATATCCAACTTATATTTCCCCCGGAGGCCCGCTTCATGTTCCATACCACCATCTGCGACATGCTGGGGATTCGCTATCCGATTCTGCAAGGCGCCATGCAGCGCGTCGGCGGGCCCGATCTGGTGGCTGCGGTTGGCGACGCAGGCGGGCTTGGCATACTGCCCACGTTCGGCGGAACCGAAGAGCGTTTGCGGCAAGACATAACGGATACGCGCGCCCGAACCGACAAGCCTTTCGCGGTCAACATCACACCCATGGGGCAAGGCTTCACCAAATCCCGCGTCGCCATTATTCTCGACATGGGCGTAAAAATCGTGACCACCGGACGCGCCGACCCCGGCAAGGACATCGTGCGGGTCCTCAAGGATGCAGGGGTCATCGTGATGTCGGTCGTGCCAACGGTCGCGCACGCAAAACGAATGGAAGAAGAAGGCGCGGACGCCATCATCGCATCGGGCGGCGAGGCCGGCGGCCATGTCGGCACGATTTCCACCATGCCCCTGATTCCCCAGGTCGTCGACGCCGTGAAGGTTCCGGTACTGGCGGCGGGCGGCATTGGCGACGCCCGGGGGTTTCTCGCCGCCCTGGCGCTGGGCGCGGTCGGGGTGCAAATCGGCACGCGCTTCATGGCGACGCAGGAAACTGACTTGAACAAATGGGGCGTCCAGAAATTGCTGGAAATGAACGAGACCGACACCATCGTGTCCAAGGCGCGCACCGGCGCGCCCGTGCGGTGCATCCGCACGCCGGAACTGGTTGCTTATGAGGACGCGCGGGCGGCCGGTGAACCCGACGACATTCTCACCGAATTACGCCGTAAGGCGCGCGACGACCGGAACGGCCCGAAGGAAGAACAGCATCAGGCC
>JABJJH010000182.1 GCA_018660965.1 Rhodospirillaceae bacterium
ACGGTGGAAACGCCCTGGCTGGCCTTGTAGGCCATGTCGGGTTTGGACAACAGCGCATGATCGTCATGGGTGTGAACGTCGATGAATCCGGGGGCGATGATCATTCCCGCCGCATTGATTTCGTCGCGGCCTTGCGCGTCGGATAAATCGCCAATCGCGGCGATCCGGTCACCATCGACCGCGACGTCGGACTCAACGCGCGGGCCGCCTGAGCCATCGATGACGGTTCCGTTGCGGATAATCAAATCATATGTGGTCATTAAATAGCTTTCACTGAATATGGCGCCAAAGGAAGACTTTACCGGGGGCGAGGCGCGACGGAAAGGCCAGTTGCGTGGTTTGCGCGCGGGTCTTTATAGTCGATGGCTTATGGGGAGATATTGCGTCATGGAAAAACTTGCATTTCCGAATATGAAGCCGCTGGCCGGGGTAAAGCTGGGGGCCGTTGCGTGCGGCATCAACTACAAGGATCGCCACGACCTTTTCATGGCGGAACTGGAGCCGGGAACCGCGATCGCGGGCGTGTTCACGCGCTCGCGTACGGCGGCGGCTCCGGTGCTGTGGTGTCGGGAGAACATCGCTGGCGGTCGTGTTCGCGCTATCGTAGCCAATGCGGGCAACGCAAACGCCTTCACCGGGCGGCACGGCATGGAGACCGTTCGCGAAACCGTGGCGCGGGCGGCGACATTAATGGGGTGCCCGCGCAAGCAAATATTTGTCGCGTCCACCGGCAGTATCGGCGTGCCGTTTCCGGCGGAAACGATCCCGGACAAACTGCCCGCGCTGAAGAAATCAACGAAGCGCGACAACTGGTTGACGGCGGCCAAGGCTATCATGACGACCGACTCGGTTCCCAAAGGCGCGAGCCGCACCACCGAAATCGACGGTGCGCCGGTCACCATCAACGGGTTCGGCAAGGGGACGCAGATGATCTCGCCGGATATGGCGACGACTTTGAATTTTGTTTTCACCGACGCGAAAATTCCCGCCACTGTGTTGCAAAAACTGTTATCCCGAATTATCGATCGAACCTACAACTGCATCACCGTGGAAGGCGATACATCGACCAACGATTCGCTGTTTTTGTGCGCGACCGGAAAGGCGAAACACGCCCGTATCACCTCCGCTGCCGATCCACGACTTAGATCTTTCGCAACGGCGTTGGAGGATGTTCTACGCGACATCGCCCACGCCATCGTACGGGATGCGGCGGGCGCGAAAAAATTCGTCGCGATAACGGTCACCGGCGCGGCGTCGGCGCGCGCGGCGCGGCGAATCGGCCTGTCCATCGCCAGCTCGACACTGGTTAAAGTCGGATTGCGCGCCGCTAATCCCTGGGGCCGGATGATCATGGCGGTGGGGAAATGCGGCGAACGGGCGAATCGGGACGAACTCTCGATGACGGCGGACGGCGTTCTGGTGGCGTCCAGCGGCTATCTCCTGGACGATTTTGACGCCAAGCGCGTGACCCGGCATCTCAAAGGGACGGAACTCAACCTTGGCGTGGATGTGGGAATCGGTCGGGGCCGGGCGACGGTCTGGACGACGGATTGTTCGGTCGGATACGGATGACCCAATATTTATACTGGGACAACCTGAACACGGTGGAATTCGCGGCGCGGGACATGGCGCGGACAATCGCCGTGTTGCCGCTCGCGGCGACCGAACAGCATGGACCGCATTTGCCGGTTGCGGTGGACGCGATTATCAACGCGGGCATAGTTGAGGCGATGTTGGCGTCGGCGCCGACGGATTCGCCGGTGCTGGTGCTGCCCGCGCAAAACATCGGCATGAGCGAAGAGCATGATCGTTTTTCCGGCACATTGAGCCTGTCGGCGGAAACGCTGATCGCCGCGTGGACCGAAATCGGCGCGGCGACGGCGCGCGCGGGCGTGCGGAAGTTGGTGATCTTCAACAGCCATGGCGGCAATCCGCCGGTGATGGATATTGTCGCGCGCCGTCTGCGCGGACGCCATGCCATGTTGGCGGTGACGGCGAATTGGTATGATCTGGCGATTGTCGATGACCTGTTCAATGCGACCGAGCGCCGTCATGGCGTTCATGGCGGCGCGGTGGAAACGTCGATGATGCTGCATCTGCGACCCGATTTGGTCGACATGACGAAGGCGTGCAATTTCGCCTCGTTGGGTCAAACGATGGAGACGAATTTTCCTGTCCTGTCGCCGACGGGCCGCCCGTCCTTCGCCTGGGAAACCCAGGACTTGAACGAAACCGGTGCGGTTGGGGACGCGACCGCCGCTGACGCGGCCATCGGTAAAATTATTGTGCAGCGCGCGGCGGACGGTTTGATTGCGCTGTTACAGGACGTTGAAAATTTTGATCTGGCCGCGTTAAAGATTCCGGTTCAGGATTCATAGGAGACCAATGTGTGGCACGGCGAATTGAGCTTGTCGCGTCCCTCGAGAAATGCGAGCTCGAGTACGCAAACGCAGGCGACGACGACGCCGCCACATTTTTCCACCAAATCGACCGACGCCGCCATAGTGCCGCCTGTCGCCAGCAAATCGTCCAGAATAACGACCTTCTGGCCCCGCTTGATCGCATCCGCCTGAATGGCGATGGTGTCGGTTCCATATTCAAGGTCGTAGCTTAATTCGATGGTGTCGCCGGGCAGTTTTCCTTTTTTACGGATCATCGAAAACCCGCAACCAAGCTGCAGCGCCAGTGGCGCGGAGACCAGAAAACCTCGGGATTCGATGCCGAACAGTAAGTCCGGCTCCATTGGCGCGACGATTTCGGTCAGTTGCGCAACGCAATATTTCCACGCGGCGGGATGGGCCAGCATTGTCGATATGTCGTAAAACAGGATGCCCGGCTTTGGGAAATCTGGGACTTCGCGGATATGGTCTTTCAAATTCATTGTATGTCTCCTGACAAGCCGCGCATAAAAAGCGAGTATCATTTATAACGACGTTGAATTGCGTACAAGCCAAGGAAAATTGAGTAACGGATGGCGAATGTCTTTCTGGGTCATGAAATGGCGATCCGGCTAACGTGTTTCGGCGCGGTTCTGGCGGGCGTCGCGGCTTGGGAATTGTTCGCACCGCGCCGGGCGCTTAACCATTCAAGATTGACGCGGTGGCCAAGCAACCTTGCCCTGGTCGCGTTGAACACGGCGGTGTTGCGCGTGGTGTTTCCCCTTGCCGCCGTTGGCATGGCCGGATTGGCGAGCGAACGCGGGTGGGGTGTCCTGAATATTCTGTCCGTGGTCGATTGGCTGGCGGTTCTCATCGCGATTATTTTGTTGGATCTGGCGATTTATGCGCAACATGTCGTGGTCCACGCCGTGCCCGTGTTATGGCGGTTGCACCGCATGCACCACGCTGATCTGGATATCGACGTGACGACGGGCGCGCGGTTTCATCCGCTTGAAATTGTGTTGTCGATGGGGATCAAGCTCGCGGTTGTGGCGTTGTTGGGCGCGCCGCCGCTGGCCGTGATGGTGTTTGAAATTATTCTTAACGCCGCAGCGATGTTTAATCATGGTAACGTTCGGTTGCCCGTGGCGGTCGACCGCGTGTTGCGATGGCTCATTGTGACGCCCGATATGCACCGCGTTCACCATTCCGTTCGGAAAGACGAAACCAACAGTAATTACGGGTTCAACATACCGTGGTGGGACCGCCTGTTCGGGACTTATCGCGACCAACCCGCCGAGGGGCATCAAGGCATGACAATTGGCCTCGGCGTGTTTCGCGGCAAGAATAACCTTCGGCTGGACCGGCTTCTGTTGCAGCCGTTCCTAAACCTGAAAAATGAAACCAATGAGGATTAAGCCATGTTTATCGCCATGAACCGTTTCCAGATCGTCAAGGGCGAGGAGGTTGTCTTCGAACGCATTTGGGCCGAACGCGACACGCATTTGCGCGAGGTTCCGGGGTTTGTCGAGTTTAACCTGCTGAAAGGTGAAGAGGCCGAGGATCATACGCTGTATGCGTCGCACACGATGTGGGAAAACAAATCGGATTTCGAGGCGTGGACCAAATCCGATGCGTTTCGCAAGGCGCATGCGAACGCGGGCGGCGCGCGGCGGGATATTTACAAGGGGCCGCCAAAATTCGAAGGGTTCGACGCCGTGCAGACGCTGGTGAAATGAACCGGAACATAAACGCGTTGGTTTGATAGCGCCTTGGTAAATATGGTATTCGGTTCAGGCGTTTGGACAGTAGGCCGTTGGGGGATGCATGGCGGACACGCCGGGATGGTTGGAGACGTCGATTGATGGTGATCGCGCGACCCTGGTCGCGGGCGGGTGCTGGACGTTCGATAGCGCGGCCAGTCTCGACGCTTCGCTCATGGCGTTGTCGTTCGGCGGTGCGGGCCAGATCGATATCGATATGGTCGGGATCGATGCGTTCGATACGTCGGGCGCGTGGCTGTTGCGGCGGACTCAGGAAACATTCGAGGCCAGCGGCGCAACGGTGACGATCTCCGGCATCGCCGACTCCTATCAGCCGTTATTCCAACTTGTCGTCGAGGCGGAGAAGGAACATCCCGAAGTTGAACGGGAATACGTCAACCCGGCGGTCGCGGCGTTAAACCGTCTGGGGGCCATGGTGTTCGATGCGGGCCGCGAAGGCGGTCAGTTGTTGAATTTCCTGGGACTCACCATCGTGACAATGGGGCGCGCGATTGTGTCGCCGCGTCGATTTCGCATCACGGCGTTGATCAATCAGGTGGAGCAGACCGGGTTCAACGCCTTGCCAATCGTCGGCTTGTTGCTGTTCCTGATTGGGGTCGTTCTCGCCTATCAGGGGGCGGATTTGACGCGACAGTTCGGGGCCGAAATTCTGACCGTGGATGGTTTGGCGATCAGCGTTTTGCGGGAACTGGGTGTCTTGATCACCGCGATTTTGGTCGCGGGCCGGTCAGGTTCGGCCTTTACCGCGCAAATTGGCACCATGAAGGTGAACGAGGAAATCGCGGCCATGCAGACCTTCGGTCTCGATCCCATGGAGGTTCTGGTGTTGCCGCGCGTGTGCGCGCTGCTGATTACCCTGCCGCTATTGACCTTTTTCGCCGATGTGGCGGCGCTGGTGGGCGGCGGCGTGATGGCGGTGAATTCTCTCGACATCACCTTGGTGCAATTCGTGCGAAGGCTGCACGATGCGGCGTCGCTGAACCAGTTTCTGGTGGGTATCGTGAAGGCGCCGGTCTTCGCCTTTATCATAGCGCTGGTCGGATGTTACGAAGGCTTGAGCGTCGGCGGTAGCGCGGAAAGCATCGGGCAGATGACGACCAAGGCGGTGGTGGAGTCTATCTTTCTGGTGATCGTCGCCGACGCTGCGTTTTCCATCATATTTTCGACGCTCGGCATATAGCGGGAGACGGGGCGATGGCGAATCTTGATCAGGACAGCGTCATACGGGTAACCGGGCTGCGCACCCAATTCGGAACGCAAGTCATTCATGATGGCTTGGAATTTTCCGTTCGCCGGGGTGAGGTGTTGGGCGTTGTCGGTGGGTCGGGCACGGGCAAAAGCGTGCTGATGCGCACGATTCTGGGGCTTATCACCCCGCGCAAGGGCGAAATCGAAGTGCTGGGTCACGATACGCGGACCATCAGTAACACCTTGAAACGCCATTGCGGCGTGCTGTTTCAGGATGGCGCCTTGTTTTCCTCGCTGACGGTGGCGGAAAACATCCAGGTGCCAATGCGCGAACATTCGGACATTTCGAAAAAATTGATGGACGAACTGGCGGCGTTAAAGATTGCGATGGTTGGGTTGCCCGCAAATGCGGGGCCGAAATTTCCATCGGAATTGTCCGGCGGCATGCGCAAACGCGCCGGGTTGGCGCGCGCCTTGTCGCTGGACCCCGATATTATATTCCTCGATGAACCGACGGCGGGGCTCGATCCTATCGGGGCCGCCGCGTTCGACAACCTGATTCGCGAATTACAGCAAAGTCTGGGCCTGACTGTTTTCATGGTGACGCATGATCTGGACAGCCTGTCGGCGATCTGCGACCGGATCGCTGTATTGGTGGACAAAAAAATTCGCCTGGGCACAATGGCGGAACACATGCGGGATCCGCATCCGTGGATTCAGGAATATTTCCACGGACCGCGCGCCCGCGCGGCTCTTCAAGACGTATCAACGGCGGTCTGATTTATGGAAACAAGAGCAAGTTATTTGATCGTCGGCGCGTTTACGCTGGTGCTTATTCTTGGGCTTGTCAGCTCGGTTGTGTGGCTGGCGGATGTTGAATTCAACGAGGAATACGCCCGATACGACATATTGTTCGCCGGATCGGTCACGGGGTTGAAGACGGGAAACCCTGTCCGTTATCGCGGCGTACCCGTCGGCGTCGTCACCGACATGGGCATCAATCCGGACAATGTGGAACAGGTTCGCGTCACCATCGAGGTGCCAAAAGACACACCGGTTAAGGAAGACGCGGTCGCGTCGCTGGAATTCCAGGGGATCACCGGGGTTGCGTATGTACAGATCACCGGCGGCACGAATGACGCCCCGGTGCTGGCGAAAAAGAGGGGCCAGAAACGCCCGGTCATCACGTCAAAATCATCCGGCATTCAGGAAGTCCTCGAAGCCGCGCCTGAACTGGTCAATCGGATTATCGCCTTGGTGGAAAGCGCCAACAAAATCCTCAATGAGGGCAATCAAGAAAATATTTCCAAGACAATCGCGAATTTGCGGACAATCACGGCAACCTTGTCCGATGGCTCGGGCGATGTTCGGGGGCTTTTGAAGGATGGATCGGCGATGGTGTCGGACCTCCGCGCCGCGTCCTCAGACGTTCGCGTCCTGGTTGGCGACGCGCGCAAGCAGATAAACGGCGTTGGCGGCGAAGCCCAGGCCGCCGTCGCGGAAGTCCGCGGGTTGGTCGGCGATTTGCGCGCGGACTCGCAAATTCTGATCCAGGATTTGCGCGCCACCGTCGCATCGTTGAAAAAGGTCGCCGACGAGGCTTCCGGCGCCGTCACCGGCATCGGACCCGATTTGCGGCAAACCATGACAAAATTGGGAGAGGCCGCTGGCAATCTTTCAAACTCACAGGCCGAATTGACCGCGATGATCCAGGAAAACAGGGAGCCGATTGTCAATTTCACGTCTTCCGGGCTGTTTGAGTTGACGCAGTTGATTGCGGAAACCCGCAGCATGGTTTCGGCATTGACGAGAATTTCGGGACAGATCGAACGTGATCCCGCACGGTTTCTGTTTGGCGATACGCAACGGGGAGTGGGTGTACGATGAGGACGATTATGGGGCGTGGCCGGATCGCAGTGGCGCTTTTGGCGGGGGCGATTGTTTTGGCTGGGCTGTCGGGATGTTCGTTTGATTTTCCGGGATCGGCGCCGCCGCCGCGGTTGTATGTTTTAACGCCGAAAAGCACCTTTCCCAAAGATGTTCCGAACGTCAACTGGCAGTTGCTTATCGAAATTCCGCATTCCCCGGCGGGCATTAATACGCAGCGCATCGTGCTGCGGGACAGTCCTATCGAACTTAAATATTTCGACCGGTCGAATTGGACCGATTTGGCCCCCAAGATGGTTCAGGCGCTGATGGTCGAATCGTTTGAAAATTCCGGAAAAATACTCGCTGTTGGGCGCGAATCCGTCGGATTGCGCGCCGATTATGTCTTGAAGACGGAGCTTCGTGAATTCCAGGCGGAATATGTGTCGGAAATGTCACTATTGGGTACCGGCGTCGATATTGACGCCGCGCCGCCGCAGATACGGGTACGTATGAACGTGAAGCTGGTGAAGCTGCCACAGCGGTCCATTGTCGCCTCGCATACGTTCGAGAGCGTCAAGACCGCCCACATGAATTCCATGGAATCGATCATGGGCGCGTTCGATGAAGCTTTGGGGAAAACGCTCAAGGGCGTCGTGGTCTGGTCTTTGCGCAAAGGCGAAGAAGCAGAAGTTAAACGCAAGGACAACCGGAACGGCAGGGGGCGTCGTTAATGAGCCATGTCTTCCATCGTTTCGCGCAACATACGTCGCCAATCGTGGCGCGCGGCGAAGGCGTCGGCTGGGTACGGATCCTTGTGGTCTGATCGAAACGCTTGGTTCCCAAGCATTTCGATCAGACCACAAGCATATTGATCAGTTGCCCCACTAGCGTTGCGACGGCCCGTCGCGGCCATTGTCTGTCGACAGCATGGTTTAATTCCTGCACACTCATTTGATCGAAATGGTTCAACGACTGTTGCGGCGCATGTCGCGCGTCAACGAACCATGATCCGCGACGTTGATCGTGGTCGAATAACGGGGGCGAAACACAGCAGTGCTCATATCGGGTGGTCCGGATATCGGTATGGCTTTGGCGTTCCTGAATGAAACTCGATGGGACAGGAGTAAGGCGTTATGGAATTGAAACGATTTATTGTTGTTGGGGCCGCCCTTGCGGGCGGATTGGCGTTTTCGCAAGCCGCCGGGGCGGCAGAATTCGTCACGATCGGCACTGGTGGCGTCACCGGCGTCTATTACCCAACCGGCGGCGCAATTTGCCGTCTGGTGAATAAGAGCCGTAAAATGCACGGTATCCGGTGTTCCGTCGAAAGCACGGGTGGGTCCGTTTACAATATCAACACCATCCGGGCGGGTGAATTGGACATGGGCGTCGCCCAGTCGGATTGGCAATATCACGCCTATAACGGAACCTCCAAGTTCAAGGACAAGGGTAAATTCAGCGGCCTTCGCGCCGTCTTTTCCGTCCATCCGGAGCCATTCACCGTGGTCGCGCGCAAAGGCGCGGGCATCAAGAGCTTCATGGATTTGAAGGGGAAACGCGTCAACATAGGCAACTCCGGGTCCGGGCAACGTGGCACCATGGAAGTCTTGATGGAAGCGTTGGGCTGGACGAAGAGCACGTTCGCCCTGGCGTCGGAATTGAAATCGTCGGAACAATCCAAGGCGCTGTGCGATAACAAGATCGACGCCATGGTTTTCACGGTTGGCCACCCAAGCGGGTCGATCAAGGAAGCGACCACGTCTTGCGACACGGTTCTGGTTGAGGTTTCCGGCGCCGCCGTCGATAAGCTTGTCGCCGACAATGACTTCTACCGCACCGCGACGATTCCCGGCGGCATGTATCGCGGCAATCCGAACGACACCAAGACGTTCGGCGTCGGCGCGACCTTCGTGTCATCGACCAAGACCAGTGCGAACACCGTTTACCATGTCGTGAAAGGGGTGTTTGAAAACTTCGCAAGCTTCAAGAAGCTGCATCCCGCCTTCAATAATTTGAAGAAGTCGGAAATGATAAAAGACGGGCTGTCCGCGCCGCTGCACGATGGCGCCGCCAAATACTATAAGGAAGCCGGCCTTATGTAGCTGGGATTGAACGGGAAGGCGCGCCATTCATGACGGTGCGCCTTCCCGCTCTTTTAACCTGTTGTCGTGCAATACATTTCTTCCGTGACATTTGATCGTTTGGCTAAACGACTAGGTGAGGGCGCGCCATGACGGACAAAGCGAGCGAAACGGTTCCCATCGCGGAACTGGAGGCGATGATAGCCGAGGCTGATACTGGTGGTCGCCAGCCAAGCCACCCGGTGGTCGCCAACCTTCTGATTTATGTTGCGCTCGCCTGGTCGTTGTTTCAGCTATATGTGTCCTCGCCGCTGGTGCTGGAATTTACGCCGTGGATGCATGAAAGCGTCGTGAAGCAATTTCACCTGACGTTTTCGATTTTTCTCGCCTATCTGAGCTACCCGGCGTTGAAGCGCTCTCCGCGCGATTTCATCCCAATTCAGGATTGGGCGTTCGCCATTATCGCCGCCGGGACCTGTCTCTATCTGGTGGTGTTGAGTGACGCTTTGTCGGAACGCCCCGGCGATCCAACGACGCTGGATGTCGTGGTCGGCGCGATAGGGGTGGTGATGTTGCTGGAAGCGACGCGCCGCGCCTTGGGGCCGCCGCTCATGGTCGTTGCGGCTGTTTTCCTGATTTACACCTTCGCCGGTCCCTATATGCCCGACGTCATCGCCCATAAAGGCGCGTCGCTGAACAAGGGCGCGTCGCATTTTTGGCTGTATACCGAAGGTGTGTTCGGCGTCGCGATTGGCGTTTCGGCCACTATGGTGTTTCTGTTCGTGCTCTTCGGTTCACTGTTGGAGCAGGCGGGCGCGGGCAATTATTTCATCCGGGTGGCGTTCGCCATGATGGGGCATTTTCGCGGTGGCCCTGCCAAGGCGGCGGTTGTTTCATCGGCGTTGACCGGCATGATTTCGGGATCGTCCATCGCCAATGTCGTGACCACCGGGACCTTCACCATTCCGTTGATGAAAAAGGTCGGATTTTCGGCCGAACGCGCGGGTGCGGTTGAAGTGGCGTCCTCCACCAACGGCCAGTTAACGCCGCCGATCATGGGGGCGGCTGCGTTCCTGATGGTGGAATATGTCGGCATTCCCTATCTCGACGTCATCAAACATGCCTTTCTTCCCGCTGTAATTTCCTACATCGCGCTGGTCTACATCGTGCATTTGGAAGCCATGAAGGCGGGCATGATGGGATTGCCGCGTGTTCATCGTCTGGACGCTAAGGCAAAGATGATCGGCGTTCTCAGCGTAGTGATCGTTTTGGGCGCATTGGTGTTCGCGTTGCCGCCCCTTGTCGATCTGGTGAAGAGCGTCACGGGTGAAGCGACGGGATGGACGTTCGCGGTGTTGCTTGTCGTCGCCTATATCGGCCTTTTGGGTTATTCGTCGCGAGTCCCTGATTTGCCTTATGACGACATGGCGGAATTGCCGGAGATCGGGCCGACCGTGAAGGCGGGGCTTCATTATATCCTGCCGGTTGTCGTCCTGGTCTGGCTGTTGACGGTTGAACGGTTGTCGCCCGGCTTATCGGCGTTTTGGGCCACGGTGTTCATGATCGTCATCGTCGTCACGCAAAAGCCAATTCTGGCGTTGTTTCGCGGCGAAGGCGGTCGGGAATCCGAAAAAATTCACGAGGGGCTACGCGACCTGTTCAAAGGGCTGGTCTCGGGCGCGCGAAACATGATCGGGATCGGCGTGGCGACGGCGGCGGCGGGCGTGATCGTCGGCAC
>JABJJH010000256.1 GCA_018660965.1 Rhodospirillaceae bacterium
CTTAAGCCCACTTAACATGCTGCAATATAACACATTAATTGTCGTCAGAGGAGTGACTTCTCCCTTTTACTTGGGAAATGCGGGCTTAATTGCGTGTTCCCCGCCTACGGCGCTACGCGCCAGTGTTCGACCCAGAGTGCGCTGGTGAACTGATGTCCGGTGGGCGTCACGCCTTTCAGCCATTTGGGCATTATGAACGGGTTGGCGCGGAAATACAGCGGCAGGACGGGTAGTTCCTCGGCGTAGATGCGTTGCAGGTCGCGCCACAGCGCCTTGTTCGGCTTGTCCTCGCAGACCACCTCGACTTCGTCTAACACCTTGTCCATGGCGGCGTTGGCGAAGCCGGGATAGTTCTGGCCGGACCAGCCATTGTCCTTGGCGGGGATCTGGGTCGAATGCAGCGTCGTGCGCGGCACGCCCTTCGGCGCGGAAATCCAGGCGTACATGGCCATGTGCGGGAACTTCCGGGAACTGACGGTTTCGCCGAAAAAGACGCGGGCCGGTTCGTTGCGGATGCGGATATCGACGCCCACTTCGCGCCACTGGCTTTGCAGAACCTGTTGGATAAGTTCGCGCGACTTGTTGCCCGCCGTGGTCATCAGGTCGAGTTGAAGCCGGTCGCCTTTGGCGTTTTGGCGGACGCTTTTGCCCGAAGTTTTCCAGCCGGCCTCGGTCAACAGTTTGCGGGCGCGCGCCGGGTCATGGGCGTATTGGACGCCGTTCGGGTCGTAAACGGTATCGAGTGGGTTGGTCTGTCCATGCGCGACCGGCTGGCGGCCCTGAAACAATTGCTGGTTGATCGCGGCGCGGTCGATGGCGTGCAGCAGCGCCCGGCGCACGCGGTTGTCCTTCAGGATGGGGCTGTCCAGATTGAGGTCGATGTGTTCGTAAATCAGCCCGGATTTGTATTGAAACGTGAACGTCTTCCCATGTCGTTTCTGGAACGCCAGCGCCTGATCAGTGGTCAGGCCCAGTTCACCGGCGATGTAATCGATATCGCCGGACAGCAGGCTGGCGGTCAGGGCGGCGGTGTTTTCGATGGCCTTTATGACGATGCGCTTGAACGCGGGCGCCTTCCCCCACCAGGTCGGATTGCGGTCCAGGACAATATGCGATCCCGTGGCGACCTCAGCTATTTTATAGGGGCCATACCACAGGCCGGGGTTGGTGGTGTCGGTTTCATACGCGCTCTTGACCCGGTAGCTTTCGGGGTCGGCGGCGTGCGGCGCTTCGATGTGGGCTGGCAACAGTTCCAGCCCGCCCATGGCCGCGTATTCGCAGGTGTATTTGTTGACGTGCAGCGTAAAGCGCTTGGCGTCGTGAACGTCGATGCTGGTGATGCGCTCGAACAGCTCCAGATTGCCAAACCCGGTTTTCCGGTTGCGGCCCAATTCCCAGGTAAAGACAACGTCGCGGGTGGTGATCGGGGTCCCGTCGCCCCAGTTCGCATCGCTCCGCAACGTGTAGGTGATTGCGATGCCGGGTTTGCCGTCGGCGGTGGTTTCCCGTTTGGCGGTTCCTTTCGCCAAATTCGGCAACTCGACGCAGAGCATGCACTCCAGCGTCCAGTCCGCGCCATAGACCGTCAGCGGGCGGCGCGTCATCGCCAGCACATAGGACTTCGCCAGCATCGATTCGATGTTCGGGTTGAAGTTCCGGGGAAACTGGCTGATCCCGATAACCAGCGTGTCTTTGGACTTTGTGGCGGCGGATAAGGGCAGCGCCAGGACCAGCGTGGCTAACAAACCGAATACCCATGATATCGGGAACCGCATGGCGCTATTCGCCACCAAACGCGCCGCCGCGTCCGGCGCCGGCGGCGAACCGGGCGGCGCCTTGCACGCCTTCGGCCTCGACGGCCTTCATGCCCGCCTTGAATTCGGCCTGCATGGCGTCTTCCAGCGTCATGTTCCATTGCCGATAGGCCGACTCGCGGTCCACATTCATGCAAAGCTGCGGGAACGCGGCGATTTCATGGGCCAGCGCCTCGGCGGTTTGCCGCGCCGTTCCCGTCGGCGTGACGCGATTGGCCAGCCCCATGCGCTGGGCTTCCGCCGCGCCGACCGGACGACCGGTCAGGATCATATCCAGCGCGTGGCTCATGCCGACAAGGCGCGGCAATCGCACGGTGCCGCCATCGATCAACGGCACGCCCCAGCGGCGGCAGAACACGCCGACCGTGGCGTCTTCCTCCATGACCCGAAGGTCGCACAGCAGGGCGATTTCCAGGCCGCCC
>JABJJH010000459.1 GCA_018660965.1 Rhodospirillaceae bacterium
AATACAAACACCGCATCGTCTATTCGAGAATTGAACTCGCGGAAAAGACCGAAGATATCGTTCATCCCGCCGTGCGCGCCGTATTTCAGGACCAGGGCGTCGATGAGGGCTTGGAACTGCACCACAACGGCGACTTGCCGGCCCTATCGGGGCTTGGGTCGTCATCATCCTTCACCGTCGGTTTGCTGAACTCTTATCACGCGCTCAACGGCCGAATGATTTCCAAGACCGATTTGGCGAAGGAAGCCATTCGCATCGAACAGGACGTGATAAAAGAAAACGTGGGGTCACAGGATCAGGTATGGGCGGCCTTCGGCGGCTTTAATCGCATCGATTTTAACCGCGACGGCACGTTCGGCGTCCAGCCAATGATCATGAGCCACGACAAGCGCGAGCAGATTCGGGCGTCGTTTGTATTTTGCTTTACCGGCCTTTCCCGATTTTCATCCGACGTCGCGAAGTCGACCCTGGACAATATGGAATCGCAAAGCCGAAATTTATTCGCAATGCGCGGCATGGTCGATGAAGCGACCAATCTGTTGGAAAAACCGCAACTGTCAATCCGGACGCTGGGTGAATTGCTGCATGAATCCTGGTCGCTCAAACGTGAATTATCGGACGCCGTCTCCAATCCGGCCATCGATGAAATATACGACGCCGCCCGAGACGCCGGCGCCATTGGCGGCAAATTGCTGGGCGCGGGGGGCGGTGGCTTCATGCTGTTCATTGTCGAGCCGGAACATAAAAGAGCCGTCGAGGAACGACTGTCGAAATTGGTGCAGGTCGAATGCGATTTCGACACAACCGGCAGTCAGGTCGTCGTTTACGAACCCGACGAATTTTAATGGGGAGTTTTAACACGCGACGCCCAAAAGTCCGGCCCACCAAGGTTGTCCAAAGCAAGCTTTGCCGTTAGGAAACTCAGCAATAGCGCCCTCGACCAGAAGGATACCCAGAAGGATACAATGACCAACCCTATTCCCTTTATCGACCTGAAGGCGCAGCAAGCCCTGCTCAAAGACGAAATCGACCGCCGGATGCAGGATGTCCTCGCCCATGGGCGCTACATCATGGGCCCGGAAATCGAAGAATTCGAAGACGCCCTCAAGACATTTACCGGCGCCCGGAACGTGGTGACGTGTTCAAGCGGCAGCGACGCCCTGCTTATGGCCTTGATGGCCGAAAACATTGGTCCCGGCGACGCGGTCTTCGTCCCCACCTTTACCTTTACCGCCAGCGCTGAAGTCATTTTGTTGCTGGGCGCGACTCCGATATACGTCGATGTCGATGAGCGGGAATTCAATATCGACTGCGATGATTTAAAGGCGAAAATCGAGGCGGTCGGTAAAGACCCCTCCTTGATCCCGCGCGTCATTATGCCGGTCGACCTCTTTGGCTTGCCCGCCGACTATGGCCGCCTTCGCGCCATCGCGGACCGGAACGGCATGATGTTGCTGGGCGACGCTGCGCAATCCTTTGGCGGCGAACAGAACGGCGTTTCCGTCGGCGCGTTGGCCGATGTCACCGCGACGAGTTTCTTTCCCGCCAAGCCGTTGGGATGTTATGGCGATGGCGGCGCGATTTTCACCGACGACGACGAACGGGCGGACATTCTTCGCTCCATTCGCGCGCACGGCAAAGGCGGCGCGAAATACGATATCGTCCGCGTCGGCGTGAACGGGCGGCTAGACACGCTGCAAGCGGCTATTTTGTTGGCGAAAATGACGCGGTTCAAAGAAGAACGCGACGCGCGGGAAGACCTCGCCGCGTATTATGATTCGCGCCTTGGCAATCTTGTCGACACCCCGCGCCGCGTCGAGGGTTCGCGCAGCGCCTGGGCGCAATACTCCATCCTGCTGGACAACCGGGACGACGTCGCCGCCGCCTTGAAGGAAAAAGGCGTTCCGACCGCCATCTACTATCCCCTGCCCATGCATCTGCAATCGGCCTATCGCGAATTTGGCGAGGGAAGAGGCTCCATGCCGGTGAGCGAATCGTTAAGCAAAAGAATTCTAAGCCTGCCGATGCATCCCTATATGGACGAGGCGACCCGGGCCAGAATTTGCGACGAACTCGCCGCTATTCTTTAGACACTCGCGACAGCGCGCCGCATTCCATGCGGTAGCTTTCGCCGCAGGCGTTGCACGCAAGGTCAGTTTCAGACGCGTCCGGCAATCGTTCGCCGCATTCGCACATATGCCCGATGGCGCGCGCCGGGTTACCGACCATCAAGGCGTGGTCCGCCACGTCATGGGTCACGACGGCGCCCGCGCCGATAAAGGCGTAACGACCGATTTCGACGCCGCACACGATTGTCGCGTTTGCGCCAATCGTCGCCCCTTTGCGCACCAGGGTCGGTTTGAATTCGTCCTTGCGCGACACATGGGCGCGCGGGTTCACGACATTGGTGAAGACCATGCTGGGACCGCAAAACACATCGTCTTCCAGGGTGACGCCGGGATAAACGCTGACATTGTTCTGAATCTTGCACCGCGCGCCCAAGGTCACATCCGGGCCGATCACGACATTTTGCCCGATATTGCACGCTTCGCCGATGTTGCTGTTCGCCAGGACATGACTGAAATGCCAGATTTTGGAACCGACGCCGATGACGCTGGGCTGGTCAACGCAGGCGGTGGGATGCACGAATGACGTCGCTTCAACTGTCCTGAACTCAGACGTCTCCACCGCCTGCCTGTCATGCAGCGATTTTTGCGCGGCGTCGAGAACGCCCAAAACCCGCAGACCTTCCTGACCATCCGTCCACGGCGTAGCGCCCGTCGCCAGGCACTCGAGGAAATGCTGGCATTCCAATTTCAGCGGCTCCGCCGGTTCGAGGCCAATTGGCTCGCCTTCGGCTTTTTCCGGAATCGGCATGCCGTTTCGCCAGTTCATCATATGCGCGTAGGTTTGAAGCTTGTCCGTCCACGCCCGGCTGTCGTCAAAAACCGCCATGCCGCGATCCCCCACGACCACGAGGCGCTGCTCCTTGAAAGGATGAAGCCAGGACACATGAATATGCGCCGCCTGACCGGACGCAAACGTCAGATGGGTGGTCGTGACGTCCGCGATCCCCTTATTGATATAGCTATGACCAACGGCTTCGACCGTTTCAGGCACATCGTTCATCAACGCCAGAATCATCGAGATATCGTGCGGGGCGAAGCTCCACAAGGCGTTCTCTTCTATCCGGATCTTGCCGAGACTCAACCGGTTTGAATAAATATAATTTATCCGTCCCAGTTGGCCTTCGCTGCATATTTCGCGCAACCGCAGGAACGCCGGGTGGTAGCGCAGCAAGTGCCCAACCATCAAAATCCGTTCATGCGCCGCCGCAAGATCGCAAAGTTCCGCCGCGTCCGAAAGCGCCAGCGCCAGCGGCTTTTCAACAAAGACATGCTTGCCCTGCAAAATGGCTGCTTTCACCAATCGCGCATGATCCACGGCCGGCGTCGCAATGACCACGCCCGCAATGTCCGGGTCGGCCAGAACGTCGTCATACGCGCGCAGCGGCACGCTATATTCGTCGGCGATCCGGCGTCCCTGCTCGGGATCATTGTCACAAACAGCGGCGAGTGCGCCCAAGCCATGGAAATTCCGAACGAGATTTTTGCCCCAATAACCGCAACCGACAACCGCGACTGTTGGCGATTCGCTACGGGAGGGTTCGTCGATTATATCGCTTGCCGTCATGGCCCAGGATTCACTTTGTGGATTCAATAATCATGGGGCAAAGAAATGACGGAATTACACCTGCTTTGCCAGAAGAAACATTCGGAAAAAACATACCGTAAGTTATACGTTACTAGCGCCGATAGTGGATGGTATATTCAGCGCCGGTTAAATAGAAATACGCTACGTTCCAATCCACCCTCCGAATAACCATGAGCCAAGACGTGCCCAAGCAAACCAACACCCATGAAAGTTACATCGAACGCACGGACGTGAAGTCCGGCTCGGAGCGATCATTCGGTTTGGTCTTCGCGGCGGTGTTTGGCGTCGTGGCGCTTTGGCCGCTTCTGGATGGCGACGATGTTCGCGTCTGGGCGGCGGTTGCCGCCGTGGTTTTCGCGTTGGCCGCCTTGGTATATCCCGCTGTCTTGAAGCCGCTCAACCTTGTCTGGTTCAAGTTCGGGCTGCTTTTGCACAAAATCGTCAACCCCATCATCATGGGCATGTTGTTTTACCTAACGATCATGCCCATCGGTTTGATCATGCGTCTGTCTGGCAAGGACATTCTGAATTTACGGGTCGACAAGGCGGCGCGGACTTACTGGATCAAACGCGAATCGCCCGAACCGGAGAGTCTGCGAAATCAATTCTGACCTGGGCGTTCCGGGATCGGTTACTTTAATTAGGAATACACGATGGCTTTCATTATTGAACTTTGGCAATTCATCAGGGTGCGGAAAAAATTCTGGCTTATCCCCATCATCGTCATGATGGTCCTGTTCGGCGGACTTCTCGTTCTGACGCAAGGCTCCGCCGTGGCGCCGTTCATCTACACGATATTTTAAGGCCGCTTCATGAAGGTGCTCGGCGTATCGGCGTTTTATCACGACAGCGCGGCGGCCCTGGTCGTCGATGGGCAGGTTGTCGCAGCGGCGCAGGAGGAACGGTTCACCCGCAAGAAACAAGACTCCGACTTTCCCGCAAACGCCATTGAATATTGTCTGAACGCTGGCGATGTCGAATTGGGCGCCATGGACGCCGTGGTGTTTTACGACAAACCGTTCCTGAAATTCGAACGTCTGCTGGAAACTTATCTGGCATTCGCGCCGCGCGGGTACAAATCCTTCGCCATGGCGATGCCGATCTGGTTGAAGGAAAAATTGTTCCAGAAGGACGTCTTGCGCAAGGCGTTCATGGCCTTCGACGAAAATTTCGACTGGCAAAACAAACTGCTCTTTTCCGAGCATCACATGAGCCATGCGGCGTCGGCGTTTTATCCCTCGCCATATGAAGAGGCCGTCGTGTTGACGATGGACGGGGTCGGCGAATGGGCTACGACCTCGGTCGCCATCGGCAAGGGGAAAGACCTCACCGTGGCGAAGGAAATCCACTTCCCCCATTCTCTCGGACTGCTGTATTCCGCCCTGACCTATTACATCGGCTTCAAGGTTAATTCCGGCGAATACAAGGTCATGGGGCTGGCCCCCTATGGGGAACCGAAATACGCCGATCTCATCCTCGACCATCTCGTCGATTTAAAGGACGACGGTAGTTTCCGTCTGAACCAGGATTACTTCGATTATTGCACCGGTCTGACCATGACCAATGCGCGTTTCGACGATTTGTTCGGCGGGCCGCCACGCCAACCCGAAGATGAACTGTTGGTGCAAAAGCACATGGATATCGCGGCCTCGGTTCAAAGCGTGACGGAAACGGTCATGCTGACGCTGACGCGGGCGCTCGCGGCGGAATTCGATATCCCCAATCTTTGCCTGGCGGGCGGGGTCGCGCTGAATTGCGTCGGCAACGGCAAGGTGCTTCGCGACGGCGCGTTCAAGAACGTCTGGGTCCAGCCCGCTTCCGGCGACGCCGGTGGAGCCTTGGGGGCTGCGATGTACGCCCACCACACCTATTTCGACCAAGACCGCGCACCACGAACCGCCGGACCGAACGGCCCAACCGACACCATGCGCGGCGGTTATCTGGGACCGGAATATGAACAATCGGATATCGAAGCGCGCTTGACCGAATTGGGCGCAAAATTCGAAGTTTTGTCCCCCGACAAACTAACCGACAGCGCCGCGACCGCCCTGGCCGATGAACAAGCCGTGGGCTGGATGCAGGGACGGATGGAATTTGGTCCCCGCGCCCTGGGCGCGCGTTCGATCCTCGGTGATCCGCGTTCGCCAGCCATGCAAAAAACGCTGAACCTGAAAGTCAAATACCGCGAATCGTTCCGCCCCTTCGCGCCGTCGGTGTTGCGCGAGGATGTCAGCGACTGGTTCGATCATGACGGGGATTCGCCGTATATGTTGATGGTCGCCGATGTCCGGAAAGAACGGCAACTGGAAATGACCGAAACCGAAGCCGCACTGTTCGGCATCGACAAGCTGAACATTCCCCGATCCGATATTCCCGCCGTGACCCATGTCGATTATTCCGCGCGCATTCAAACCGTACACCCGGACACCAATCCCCGGTACCACGCGTTGATAAAACGGTTCAAGGACATCACGGGCTACCCCATCGTCGTAAACACGAGCTTCAACGTGCGCGGCGAACCCATTGTCTGCACGCCTGAAGACGCGTTCCGGTGTTTCATGGGCACCGAGTTGGACGTGCTTGTCATCGGCGATTGCTATCTGAAAAAATCGGATCAGGACCCGTCCCTGAAGCTCGATTACAAGGACGCCTTCGAACTCGATTAAGGGGCGAACGGGGTTACTGCTCAGACGAGCCCGAGTTCCAGTTCAAGCGCGCCGCACAGCATATGCAAAATCATGATGTGCATTTCCTGAATTCGCGCCGTGGTGTCCGACGGCGCAATAATCAACGGATCCGCCAGCCCCACCATGGCGCCACCATCGCGCCCCCCCAAAGCCGTCGCGGTAATACCCATTTGGCGCGCCTCTTTTAGCGCCTCGATAATATTAGCGCTGCGTCCGGACGTCGAAATCGCAACCACCAGGTCTCCGGGCCTTCCAACGGCGCCGAGCTGCCGGGAGAACAATTGATCGAACCCCAGATCATTGCCGATGGCGGTCAAGGCCGAGGTGTCCGTTGACAACGCAAGGGCGGCGATCGGGGCGCGGTTTTTCGTGTACCGAACGGTTAGTTCCGTCGCGATATGCTGTGCGTCCGACGCGCTGCCGCCGTTTCCGAACAGCATGATCTTGCCGCCCTTCGAAATCGTTTCGATCCAGCAGGCGAGCATCCGCGCGAAGTCCTCGCCCAGTTCCTCATGGACGCGGTTTGCGACGGACAGGTGTTCGCTCAATTCGTCGTCGAAATATTGTTTGGCGTCGAACATGTTATTCACTTCGTTTGGGTTGGGGATCGCTGTTAGCCAGGGCGGCCCTGTCGGCCGCCACCATTTCACTGACCAGAGCGTCGAACTTGATGGTCGGTTTCCAGCCCAGAATCTTCCGCGCCTTGCTCGCGTCGCCGACCAGGTGATCCACTTCCGCCGGTCGGTAATAGCGCGGGTCCACCCGAACGCGGACCGTCCCCGTCGCGCTATCGACCCCGCATTCACTGTCTCCGGTCCCGCACCACTCAATGCCGACGCCGATATTGCCGAATGCGATTTCAACGAAGTCGCGCACCGAATACGCCTTCCCCGTCGCCAGAACAAAATCGCCCGGTTCGTCTTGTTGCAGAATTCGCCACATGCCTTCGACGTAATCGCGGGCGTGGCCCCAGTCGCGGCGCGCGTCAAGGTTTCCTAAAAACACTTCATCCTGAACCCCCGCCTCGATAGCGGCGACGGCGCGGGTGATTTTTCGGGTGACAAAAGTTTCGCCCCGGATCGGCCCTTCGTGGTTGAATAGAATGCCGTTCGACGCATGAAACCCATACGCTTCGCGGTAGTTCACGGTGATCCAATAGGCGTAAAGCTTGGCGACGCCGTAGGGACTCCGCGGCGCGAATGGCGTCGCTTCGCTTTGCGGCGACGGGGCGTTCCCATACATTTCAGAGGTGGACGCCTGATAAAATCGAACCCGGTCACCCATGCCCAGTATCCGGATCGCTTCCAGCAACCGAAGCGGCCCCAACGCGTCGCCGTTCGCGGTGTATTCCGGCGTCTCAAAACTGACCTGAACATGGCTTTGCGCGGCGAGGTTATATATTTCATCCGGTTGAACCTGCTGAACGATCCGGATGAGGTTTGTCGCATCGGTCATGTCGCCGTAGTGCATGAAGAACCGCAGATTTTCTTCGTGAGGGTCTTCAATGAGATGCTCGACCCGTTCTGTATTAAATGAGGAGGACCGGCGTTTGACGCCGTGCACCGTATAGCCTTTATCCAACAACAAGTCGGACAAGTAGGCGCCGTCCTGACCGGTGACGCCGGTCACCAGGGCGACCTTATCTGACATGGCTCTTCATATCCTTTTTGTCATGCGGGTCCTGACCGGAACCAGCAACGCTTTGTGGCCGAATATCCGACAAACCACCAGCCAGAAAATCCCGCCCGACATAACCGAAATCCGCGTGCGCCCTTGCATTATCGGCGACAAGGTCCTCGCCCATCCGCTTGACCATCGCGCCGGTGATCTCGGGACGCCGCGTGATCCTGCCCAGCGCCCCCGCCAACAAGGCGAGCATTGGAATTCGCACAATACGGCGCGACCGCCCCAACAAATCAAATAACCGACCGATCATTTCATCATACGGCAAAACT
>JABJJH010000463.1 GCA_018660965.1 Rhodospirillaceae bacterium
GCGGCGGGTTCGCCGCCGGACAGGACGAAATCGCCGACGCTGACTTCCTCGATGGGGTTCGGTCCCGCCGCGCGCGCTTCGATGACGCGTTCGTCGATGCCTTCAAAACGTCCACAAATCAACGTCATGCCGGGACCGGCGGCGAAACGGGCCGCCGTGTCCTGATCGAACGGGCGGCCCCGGGGCGATAGATAAACCAGGGGACCCGGTTCGTCTTCCACGGTCGCGATGGCGGCGTCCAGCACGTCGGCGCGCATGACCATGCCCGGCCCGCCGCCAAACGGCGCATCATCGACGGTGTGGTGTTTGTCGATGGCGAATTGGCGAATATCGACCGTGTCCAGACTCCAGCGATGTTCATCCAGGGCGCGCCCGGCCAGCGATTGGCCCAACGGTCCTGGAAACATATCCGGGAAAATCGTCAAAACGCGTGCTGACCAGCCGCTCATTCCGCCTCTCCCGTGACGTCATTGTCAGCGGCGTCATTGTCCCGGGTCGCGTCCACCGCGACCGGTGGGTTGACGACGACCCGACCGGCGTCGATATCGATGTCCGGCACGGCGTCATGGGTAAATGGTAAAATCACGGACCCACCATCCGCCAGATCGAATTCGATCATCTCCCCGGCGCCGAAATCATGCAGGGCGCGAACCGTTCCAAATGCCGATCCGTCCTGTTGGACCGCCGGTAATCCGACCAGATCGGTGTGATAGAATTCGTCGTCTTCGGCTTCCGGCAATTTCGACCGCTCGACCCATAATTCAACGCCGCGCAACGCTTCCGCGCTCGTGCGGTCGTTGACGCCGTCGATGCGCGCCAAAAGCACGCCCTTGGCGGCGCCGGTGATCGTCAGGGCGAACGTCCGCGTCCCGGCCTCGTCGCTCAGCAGGCCATAGGCGGCGACGTCTTCCGGCGTTGCGGTGAAGCTTTTCACGCGCACAAGCCCGCGAACACCGTGCACTCCGGTGATTACGCCTACGCAGACTTGCTGATCCGCCATTATCGTCGCCTGTTTCGCCATGCTGGTTTCCGCCGCCCGATCCATAACCGGATCGATTACGCGGATTCTTCCTTTTCCGCTTCCTCAGGAGCCGCCTCTTCAGCCGGAGCTTCGGCTTCGGCTTCCGCTGGGGCCGCTTCTTCCGCCGGGGCTTCCGCTTCCGCAGCTGCTTCCGCCGGAGCTTCCGCTTCTTCCGCTGGGGCTTCTTCCACCGCCGGGGCCGCCGCTGCTTCCGCCGCCGCCGTAGCGGCGTCGTCGGCTTCCTTCAAGCGCTCTTGCGCCTTCGCCTTGGGCAGATGCTGTTTGGTTTGCGCTGGAATGGCGGGCTTGGCCGCGATGTCGGCCGCGCCCAGGAACCGTGCGACGCGGTCGGAAGGCTGCGCGCCGACGGATAGCCAATGCCGGATACGCTCCTCGACCAACTTGATCCGGTCTGGATCGTCCTTCGTCAGCATCGGGTTATAGGTGCCGACCCTTTCAACGTAACGGCCATCGCGCGGCATCCGGGCGTCGGCCACGACAATATGGTAATACGGGCGCTTCTTCGCGCCGCCCCGGGCTAGTCTGATTCTCAGCGTCATGCTGGCTTCACTCCTTGTTTCAATTCGCGTGTTTGTTACAAAAATTCGACGTTAAAACGGGTTGTTGGACATGCCGGGCATCAGGCCTTGCAGGCCCTGACGCATCATTCCCTTTTTGCCCATCTTGCTCATTCGCTTCATGACCTTGCTCATGGTCTGAAATTGTTTCAGCAGCTTGTTCACGTCCTGCACCGTGGTGCCGGACCCCGCCGCGATGCGGCGTTTGCGCGAGGCGTGTATCACCTTGGGTTGGGCGCGTTCCTTTTTGGTCATCGACGAAATGATGGCTTCCTGCTGACCGATCATGCGCTCGTCGATATTGGCCTTGGCCATCTGGTCTTTCATCTTGCCGACGCCCGGCAACATCTCCATCAAACCAGAGAGGCCGCCCATCTTGCGCATTTGCTGCAATTGCTTGGCCATGTCTTCGAGGTCGAACTGGCCTTTTTGAATTTTCTTGGCCAGCGCCTCGGCTTCGTCCTGATCGATGGTCTCGGCGGCCTTTTCGACCAGACCGACGACGTCGCCCATGCCCAGAATACGGTTGGCGATGCGGTCGGGATGGAAATCCTCCAGCTCGTCCAGCTTTTCGCCGACGCCGATGAGTTTGATCGGGCATCCGGTGACCGCGCGCATCGACAGCGCCGCGCCGCCGCGACCGTCGCCATCGACCCGCGTCAACACGATGCCGGTCAACCCGACCTTTTCCTTGAAACTCGCCGCGACATTGACCGCGTCCTGGCCGGTCATCGCGTCGGCGACAAGTAATGTTTCATGTGGTTCGACCGCGGCGCGGACCTGGGCGACTTCCGCCATCAGACCCTCGTCGATGCTCAGCCGCCCGGCGGTGTCGTACAACACCACGTCGTAGCCGCCCAGCCGCGCCGCTTCCAACGCGCGCTTGGCGATATCGACGGGGCCCTGGCCGGGCATCACCGGCAGGGTCGCGACGGCGGCTTGCTCGCCCAATACCTTCAACTGTTCCTGGGCGGCGGGCCGTTGGGTGTCCAACGACGCCATCAAGACCTTTTTACGGTCGCGGTTTTGCAGGCGCAGGGCGATTTTCGCGGTCGTTGTCGTCTTGCCCGATCCCTGCAGGCCCACCAGCATCACGCCGACGGGTGGGACCGCGATCAGATTCAAGTCCTCGGCTTCGCCGCCGAGCATTTCGACCAGCGCGTCGTTGACGACCTTGACGACCATTTGCCCCGGCGTGACCGACCGCAACACATTCGCGCCGACCGCGTCCGCCTTGGCTTTATCGATAAAGTCCCGGACAACGGGCAATGCGACATCGGCTTCGAGAAGCGCGACGCGGACATCGCGCATCGCCGCGTCAACGTCGGCCTCGCTTAACGAGCCCCGTCGTTTTAAACGGTCGAATACGTCGGACAAACGTCCTGTCAGTGCGTCGAACATTGTCGTCACCAAGTCCTGTTTTCACGCCAAACGGCGGCCAAACACAAACGGCGCCAGTGCGCGAAACTCGCGGACTGACGGAGCCCCTTGGGGCCGGCAAATAGGATCTGCCTGAATGATGGCGGCTTTTACGCCTCGTTCGGCGACAAGTCAAGCACAGCCTTGGCGCTCAGAACCGACAAATTGTTGTTTCATAACTACTCTCATTGACTTGTGCAGATAGCTTAAA
>JABJJH010000466.1 GCA_018660965.1 Rhodospirillaceae bacterium
CCATCAACGCGAACATGTAGGTCAGACACATGACGCCGGTCCACAACCCGCCCACAGGCGTTTCCTTACCGAGACCGGCGGTAAATTGTATGACCCCTGGTATGGCGAAGTAGGCGTTGTAGTCGCCACCGCCATAGCCTTTCGTCGTCCCCCATTTACCAATATCGGACGCCGCCAATTTGGCGAAACCCTGGTTGAGAGATTCCCAACCACCCGCCGCATTCAACGCGATGATGCCGGTGATGATGATGCCAAGTCCGAGCAAAATGCATTGCACCGTATCAACATAGGCAACCGCGCGCAGACCGCCGGACGCCACATACAGGAACACGATAATCGATAGCACCCACATGCCGGTGTTAATTTCCAGGTACCCATCCGTCAGCACGTTGAACAGGAACCCCGATGCGCGCAGTTGCAATCCGAGATACGGTACGGAAAAGAACAATGCGACAACGACCGTCAAAATTCGAATAGCGTCGCCCTTGAAATAATCCGCGAGCATTTCACCCGGCGTCACGAAGCCGTAGCGTTTGCCCAGCATCCATTGACGTTTCAGGAATATGACGCCCGTGAACGGAATGGTAATCGCGTAAAACGACGCATAGGCGTACTGGAATCCGTCACGATAGACGAGACCCGGATGCCCCATGAACGTCCAACCGGAAAATGATGTCGCGGTTGCGGCGAGAATGAACACAATCATCGATAGTCGGCGTCCGGCTATGAAATAGTCCGACGCCGTCCTGGCCGTCATTGCCCCTCTTACGCCCCAATAAATACAGTAGGCCCAGTACAAGGCGACAAAGACGAACAGCCATACTACTTTTTCAGTCAAGGCTTATCCCTCTCAATAAGGCGCCGCCGACACAGCTTTCCTCACGCCGGCTTGCGCGGTTTTCCATCTGGCCTTCATCGGGCGTCATATTTGTTATTATTTTTGTCGGTCGCGTCGCCCATCGGCGTTAGCCGCCGTATTAAGCTAAAGACACAGCCTCCCGCTAAAACCCTATCAAACATAATAATTGGCCGCAACAACTATGATATTTGTACTAGTATACGATTACCCCCGAGTACCGGACCGCGCCGCAGCTTTGTTATAAGGTAAAAATTACGCCTATAATTCAATGCTCTATTCATTCTTAATTGTAGTCACCCCTTGTTTTCCCCAACCATCGGCGTGGGGTCGCCGCTTAATTTCCCATGCGGGGCGGCGCCGATACGCCGCGCATTTTCGCAAAATTCGCGAATCGGCGCGCCTCCCTGGAGGCCAATGATTGTCGACAAACCGGCCCCCCATCGACCCGGAAGCGACGTCGCGGACGGCGATCTTCACGAAACGCGTTCGCGACCACGCGCGCGCCGCGCCGGTCACCGCAACCCTGTCGGACTCCTGCGGCGCGGTCGTCGCCTCTATGACCAAACACGGCGCCTCGGCAGCGCTTATCCTGACTGCGGAAGGGCGCATCGCGGGCATTCTCACCGAGCAAGACATCGTTCGGCGCCTCGCCTTCCAGGGCGCGCCGGAAACGCCCGCGCGCAAGATTATGACGGCGCCGGTCATGACGATCTCGGGGGACGACTATCTTTACCACGCCATCGCACGGATGCGCCGCCATGGTTTGCGCCACATGCCGGTCATCGACGGCGAAGGCCGCGCCGAGGGCATGTTGAATTTGGCCGACGCGCTGGGCGCCGCCACGGCGGGGACTTTGATCCAGATCGACCGGTTGAGCCAAGACGAATCACTGGCGGGCCTGCGCGCGGTGAAGGCGGCCCAGGTGGCGCTGGCCGACGACTTGTTCGCCGACAACGTGGCCGCGCCGGACATCCAGGCCGTGCTGACGCATGTCAATAACGATATTTATCGTCGGATCGCCACACGCCGGATCGATGAAATGTCTTCTGAATCCTGGGGCCCGCCACCGGTGGATTTTTGCGTCATCGTCATGGGATCCGGCGGGCGGGGCGAAAGCTTCCTGTACCCGGACCAGGACAACGGGTTCATCCTGGACGATTATCCCGATTCGGAACACACGAAAATCGATGGGTACTTCATCGAACTGGCGATGCGCATGACGCAGGACCTCGACGCCGTCGGCATACCGCTTTGCAAGGGACATGTCATGGCGACCAATCCGCTGTGGCGCAAAACCATCTCGCAATGGCGGGATCAGATCAGCCTGTGGCGACGGCGGCGCACGGTCGTCGCCTTGCGCCTGTCGGACATTTTCCTCGATTTCCGCGCGGTGTCCGGCGCGGTGGATCTTGCCGCTGCGTTGCGGACGCACGTCACCGACCAAATGCGGCAAAGCCCCGTATTTCTGCGCGACATGCAGGCCGACGACGCCGAACATGGCGTCGCGCTTGGCTGGCCCGGTCGTGTACTGGGCGGGTTGTTCGGTCGCTTCGTGACCGAAAAGGACGACCCCGCGCATCGCGGCGCCATCAATTTGAAGCACACGGGCACGCTGCCCCTGGTCGAGGCGGTTCGGTTGTTGGCGCTGCGGGAAGGCGTTCCCGAAACCTCGACGCGGGCGCGTCTGGTCGCATTGCGCCAGCGCAACCTGATCGACGCGGATGAAACGGACTATCTGATCAGCGCATTCGACCACGTCACGACACTGTTGTTGCGGCGGCAGATCGCGGACTTCAAGGCGGGCGACCCGGTCGGTAATTATGTGCATCCCGACACCCTGACCGCGCGGGAGCGCGACCAATTGGTGGAGTCCTTCAAGGCGATCCGGCGGTTGCGCGAACGGGTGGCGAGCGATTTCACCGGCGCCGTCTTTTGATGTAAGGGACGCGAAATTGGGAACCCACGCCACAGCACGCCTCGCCCTGACCGCCGCCATCGTCGGCGCAATTCTTCTAGGTACGCCGGGCGTCGCTTTGATATTGGACCTTGCCCTGCCCGCGCCGAAACTGTTTCTGGCGGTGGGCGGCGGCGGCGCGCTGCTGGGGTTTGGCGCCGCTCTCTCGTATCTGGGCCATCATTTCCGGGCGCTTGATCGCCTGCGCAACCGGATGATCGTTTTGTCATCGGACACCGCGCCCCCGCCGCCGCGCATCGGCGAAGCGCCCCCTGAAATCGTCGCGTTGCATGATGCGCTGGAAACACTGGCCGACCAACGCAGCGCGGCGCGGCGAGCACCCGATGAGCGATTGACCGCGGTTCTTGCGTCCGTGTCGGAGGCCATCGTCGTCGTGACGGCGAATGGACAGGTCAGTCTGGTCAACAGCGCGGCCAGGGATTTGCTAGGCGCCGGGCGCATCGCCGTCGGGACCAGCGTGTTC
>JABJJH010000467.1 GCA_018660965.1 Rhodospirillaceae bacterium
CTAAGGTCCTTGTCCTTAATCGCATTCGCGAGTGCGCGTCCGTTCGCCGCTGTCGGGTCGGACAAAAGCGCGCCGACCGCCGCAACCGACCCCTTCACCGCATTCAGGACCTTGGTCGCCTTGACGATGCGCTGTTGTTGGGCCGCTTTGTATTTCGCATGCACCGATTTTTTGACCGCCGTGGACGCGCTCACCAGAGCGGCGGCTTGTCCCACCACGTACAACCGCGACAGTTCGGCGGCGTTCATTTCCGGATTGGACTTCACGTTCGGCGGATAGAAGCGGTGCCGGACACTGCCCTGGCTATATTCGACCAGTTCAAACTCAGGCTTGAGCGGATGCCCATTGTCCATCATCGCGGCCGCCGCCTTTTCGTCGAGACCCGGCGCCGCCAGACCATGACAAGACATGCAGTTCGACGCGACATCGTACAATTTCGCTGGCACCACCATACCCGCTTCCGCCGATTTTTTCAGACGCGTGGCCTTGTGTTCCGCCGACTCGCCGTCCCGCTTTACGCCTTTGCCGTAATCGTTGTGAACATTAATCCAGTCCGAAGCCGCGCCATGACAACTTTCACAGGACGGACCGGCAACGGTTTTCCGTTTCCCGCCCGCAGCCTTCGACGCCTCGGTATAATGGCACATCAGGCATGTCGTCGACTTCTTCATGCGCCTGTCGCCGATCGCCTTGACAATTGGCTTCGCGCGTTTGTCTTTATGAACCGTCTTGAACGCCGCGTAGTGCTTGGTGGCTTCCCAAACCTTCGCCTCTTCGCCGTGGCATTCCTGGCATTTTTTCGGCCCCACCGTGAACGATTCGGCGACCGCACCATTCATGGCGCCAGCCCAAACAAACAACAGCGCAGCCACCCAAGAAAGCCCCGCTAAATTAAAAACCCTGCTGCCACGCATTTCGTTCCTCCAGATAAAAACTCTGTTCCTAAACTTTCGGGTCTCTGTATTGGCGCTTAAACCGCCAACCCGAATTATTGTCTTGTCACCTTGTCGCTACGTTACCGTTACCCGTCACTGGCCTCAAGCGGCTAATTTAATTACAGCATCGCTTAAGGAAGGTTTAGAGAAGGTTAATACGCATATTTTCCCGCGCGACGATTGCGCCTGGCCACGTCGCGCGCGCTTCGGCCTCCAAAAGCTCCATGAACCCATCCTCGTGATCGGGGTCATGGTGGAAAATCGCCAGCATTTTTACGTTCGCCATCTTCGCCAACCGAACGCCTTCCTGCCACGTCGAATGGCCCCACCCCACTTTGCTGGGAAATTCCGCTTCCGTATAGGTCGAATCGTACACCACCAGGTCCGCCCCTTCGATTAGCGCCAGCACATTTTCATCGGGTTTGCCGGGAACATGCTCCGTATCGGTAACATAACACATCGATTTGCCGCGAAATTCGACCCGGTATCCCGTGGCGCCCGCGGGATGGTTCAGCATCACCGTTTTGATCGTAATGTTGTCATGCAGTTTGAAATTGTCACCGGCGTCAAAATCCTCGAAATGAAGATTGCCGCGCATGGCGTCCAGCGGGACGGGAAAGGTTGGATTGGCCATTTGCCCCGCCATGATCTGCTTTATGCCGCCCAATTCACCAACATGTCCGGCCATGATCGTAAAGGACGCGTTGTCATGAAACGCGGGGGAAAAAAATGGAAAGCCGTTAATGTGGTCCCAATGCGTGTGCGACAACAGCAAATGGGCGTCATGGACGTTCTTCCGGGACAACCAGTGACCAAGATTACGGATTCCCGTGCCAGCGTCGAAAATCAATCGCCGACCGCCGCACGCAACCTCCACGCAGCTTGTATTGCCACCGAACGCGACGTGTTTGGGAGAAGGCGTCGCAATACTGCCCCGCACCCCCCAAAACTTAATCTTGAAACTCATCCGCCCCGCCCCTTGCTATGTTGGATATTCAACAATATCCAGAACCTGCGGCGTGCATAGCTGTGACGAAGGTCACAGCTATGCATCAATATTACGAAAATTTTACATTAACTCTCTAAAACTGCCTTAACTCCGTCCACCCAGACCGTCGCCTCGTGGGAATCACACATCAAATGCTGAATTGTAAATTCCCAAGACGCTCCGTGAGTTTCATGTTTTCGGCGTAATCGATCGGGATCGCCAACAACGCGGGACCGTCCAGCGCCAACGCCTCATCCAATGCGGAAGGCAGCTGCGACGCTTCGGTCAGCAACTTACCCCACATGCCGAACGATTTGGCGAGCAGTTCAAAATCGGGATTGCCGAACGACAACTCCGAATGACGACCGTCAAAGTGGTTCTGCTGCTTCCATTTGATCAAACCGTACTCGCCATCGACCCAGACAATGACCACGACGGGTAGCTTCCGGCGCACCATGGTTTCGAGGTCCTGCACGTTCATGAGGAACCCGGCGTCACCACAAATCGCCACCACCTTGCGATCCGGTTCCGCGATTTTCGCGCCCATCCCACCGGGAAGGGCGAATCCCATAGAGCAAAACCCATTGGAGATCAAACAGGTGTTCGGCGTGTCGCATTGATAATATCGCGAAATCCACATTTTGTGCGCGCCCACGTCGCTCAACAGAATATCGTCCGGGCCGAGCGCTTCACGCACGTCCCACAACACCTTCTGCGGCTTCATCGGGAAGCTCTGATCGTCCTTCTCCATGGCGAAGTCGTCCAGAATCGCCTGACGCAGTTTCTGGCGTCCGCCAATATCGAACAACGGCAAATTGCCCGCCGCGTCGTGCCGCACGTTCAATTCCTCGTTGATCTGCCATAACGCGTCTGCGACATCGGATACAATATCGATATCAACCGGGTAATCGCTGTCGATTTCAGCAGGCCAAAAATCAATATGGATGATTTTCTTGCCGCTATGCACGTTCCAGAAGGACGGTGCGAATTCGACAAGATCGTACCCCACGGAAATGATCAAATCCGCTTCGTCGGTGGCGAGATTGATGTAATCGCGACCCTGGAGACCCATCGTAAACAGACAATGCGGGTCCGTGCGCGGAACAGCGCCCTTGCCCATGAACGTATTGACCACGCCGATTCCGGATTTATGGGCCAATCGTTTCAATTGCTGGGCGGCGCGTTTGCGAACCGCGCCATTGCCCGCGATGATCAACGGATTCTTGGCAGCGTCGATCAAATCCACGGCTTGTGAAATGGCTTTATGATCCGCGGCCGGACGTCGGGTTTTCGTAATTCTCATCGGCGGCAATTCGACGTCGTTCTTCGCGATATCCTCGGGAAGTTCGATCACGGTCGCGCCGGGCTTTTCCGCTTCGGCCAATTTAAAGGCCTTGCGGATAACTTCCGGAATATTCCGTTCATCGTAAATCGAATGCGCCCACTTCGTGATAGGCTTGAACATGGCGATCGAATCCATGTTCTGATGGCTTTCCTTATGCAGTCGCGTCGTGGACGCCTGTCCGATGATGCAAACGCAGGGCGCGCGATCCATGTTCGCGTCGGCCACGCCCGTCACCAAATTGGTCGCGCCCGGCCCAAGCGTTCCGAGACAAACACCGGATTTTCCAGTCAGGCGTCCATAGACGTCCGCCGCGAAGGCCGCAGCCTGTTCATGCCGGCACAGGACGAAATCAATTGAACTTCCGATCAACGACAACATCACATCGGCGTTTTCCTCGCCGGGCACCCCAAAGATGTGAGTGACGCCCTCGGCCTCTAGGCAACGAACGAATAAATCGGAAGCCTTCATTTTTTTCTCCCCTGTTTCACGCACTTTAAATCAAAAATAAACTAACTCGTATCGATATTAAGTATCAATCGCTATAAACATTTGGTCAATGGAAGCCATACACTGGATGTCCTGCAGTCACGGATGCAATCGAATAACAATTCGTCTGTTCTTCGCCCGGTTTTCCGGAATGGGGGCCCCGAACAGATCAAGGTTCGGCACTTTTGGATTCACGTCCGCGTAACCCGCCGCCTTGAGCCGGTCCGGCTCAAGCCCGATCTTGATCAAATACCGCACAACACCCGTCGCACGAAGTGTCGACAGCTCCCAGTTTGACGGGAATTGAGGCGTATGAATCGGCACATCGTCGGTGTGGCCTTCGACATCAACGTAGTAAAGATCGTACGGCGGCTGAACCACCTGGTACGCCACGTCAGACAACAGTTTTTTTGCCGAATCCAACAATTCAACCGATCCCGGACGAAAAAACGAGCCGCTGGCGAATTCAACCACCACGCCCTGATCGTCAAAGCTGGTTTCCACCTCGTTGGGATTAATGTTTGCGTTTTCCAGAATCGAGTTGAGATTTTGCGTCAGCGTGAACAACGGACGTTCCGGCGCCTCGCCCCTACCCATGCCCATCTCTTTCTTGATACCCGCCATCGCATCCTCGAACCGCGGAATATCAATCTTGGAGAAATTCACCAGCATGACGAAAAACGCCATGAGCAACGTGATGGCGTCCGCATAGGTCGTCATCCATTCCTCATCCTCGGCGACGGGTTCGGCAGTCTTACGGCGTTTCATCGCACATTAATCCCGCTTCATCTGTTGGTCGATGTTAAATCGGATGGCGGGGTCGAGGAAACTGTTCACGCGATCCTGGATGTAACGCGGACTACGCTTTTCCGCCAACAGGGAGAAACCTTCAATAACCATTTCATGACGGAAGCGGAGTATCTCCTCGCGTTGCTGCAGCTTGTTCGCGGCGGGAATCAGAATCATCCGCGCGAATAAAACGCCATACAACGTCGTGTTCAAGGCCACCGCCAGCCCCGGACCCAGTTGCGTCGGGTCGCCGCCCATCGCATCCAGCATGACAATCAGACCGACCAGCGTGCCGATCATGCCGAACGCCGGCGCCGTCGACCCCATGGACCGCAGGATATTCACCGGAACCATGTTGCGTTCGAAGGTCCGGTCATTGACGTTTTCAAGCGTTTCGCGCACATCAGCCCCGTCATAGCCGGTAATCAGCAATTCAACGCCGAACACAAGAAACGGATCGCTGGAAACTTTTTTGATTTCATCCTCAAGCGGTAGAAACCCTTGTTCCTGAACCAGATATCCCCAGCGCAGAATACGACCGACTTCCTGGTTCAGGATATTCCGATTAACGCGCTGAACCGAAAGCGTGCTGGTTATCCCCTTCAACGCCAGCATGACGTACCGGGCTTCCTGCCCGACAAACGTCGCGGCGAGCGTGCCGCCGACGACCAGCAACAGACTGGACGCGCTGAGAAACAGCAATACATTGGTGGTCGCGAGTAATATCGAACCAAAAAATAGAACGAGCCCGCCGAGAAAACCTAGAAACGTCGTAAATGACATGCTGTATCAGTCGCCGCCGGGCAGAAATACCCCGGCAACTCGCGCCTTTATTGCCCCTGCCTTGGGCGTATAATATCCACACACGCAATTTTCGGGAACAGTTTTATCCCGCATTTCCCAAGTAAAAGGGAGAAGTCACTCCTCTGACGACAATTAATGTGTTATATTGCAGCATGTTAAGTGGGCTTAAGGCGGCGGATCATGGATCACCCAAAGGGTGCAAGCGAAA
>JABJJH010000474.1 GCA_018660965.1 Rhodospirillaceae bacterium
GCAATTGCCAGACCCGGGGAATGCCGGTCAGAACCTGACTGCCGACCGACCCGTTTCCCGCCAGTTGCCAGACCGACGACGTGGTTTTGCCGCGCCGGTCGCAGGCGCGCCATTCCGCAAGGTCGTCGTCGGTATGCGGGCGGCGACCCCGGCGAAGAAGATACGGGCGCGTTTCTTCGCGCACGTTACCCCAGAACGGAAATGCGTCGCCGCTTAGCCGTTCGTTGAGGGATTCGGCGACGTCGATGCGGTTGTTTTCATTGTCGTCGGCGTCGTCCAGCGCGTCGGAAATGTCCTGCCACATGTGCCGCCATGGTAAACCGGGCAGGCCGAGACGGGCGGCGGTCCCGGTGGGATAGCCGAAGGGAAAGTCGAATCCGATCAGGGTGCGGGCGTCTTCGGACAACAGTTCGGACAATTGTTCGGCCAGGCTTTGCGTCGCGGCGTGGCGGGTGGACGGGTTTTCACGCCGCACCATCAACGTCCCTGCTTCGGTTCGGCGCACCAGCGCCCACCAGATGGAATCCTTGCCGCGACGGGGGCGGCTTGCGGCGCTCCAGTCGACAACCAGATATGCATCGAACAACGGCATCCGGGGCGTCAATCGCCCGGCAGCGGCGTTTTCTTCATACTCTCCGGTCCGAGAGGATGGTCCGCGTGGGGATAGGGGTGGTGGCCATGGCCCTGGTCGTGGCTATGAGAATGGGCGTGATCATGGGTGTGGTCATGGGCGTGGGAATGGGTGTCTTGGGAATGGTCGTCACCGGTCCCGACGCCTTCGACGTGATGGTGGTGGCTTTCCTGCGGCAGGCCGACTTCGGCCTCGAAGCCCAGCACCTGATCGCGGTATTTGCACATCTGACAGTTCATCAGATTTGCGCCGTTTAATATTTCATCGACCCGGTCGGCGAAACTGTCCAGCACCAGCGGATGATCGTTCAGATACGGGGCCTTGATGAATTCGATGTCCGGATGGCGTTCGGCGACCAGATCGGTATAGCTGTAAATGCGCTTCACCAGCACGCCGGTGAATAGAAAATACGGGAACACGACCACGCGTTTGTAGCCAAGCCGCGCGACATGCTCCAGCGCCGGTTCGACCAGTGGAAAGGTGACGCCGGAATACGCCGTCGCCGCCCACCCAAAACCCAGACCTTCCCAAAGCATGCGGGTGACCTTGGCCACGTTCCCATTGGCGTCCGGGTCCGACGCTCCGCGCCCCACGACGACAAGCAGCGTTTCGCTGCGGGAAATGTCGTCTTCAAGGCCGTCCAGCGCCTGTTCGATCCGCTCGCCCGCTGCGCGGATCATCTTGATGTCGACGCCTAACTCGCGCCCGTAATTGATCTCGACGTCTTTGGCGCCGGCCTGATAGGTGTTGAGGACCGAGGGAATATCGTTCTTGGCGTGACCGGCGGCGAACAACATGCCGGGCACGGCCAGAATCCGGTCGTTGCCGAGCGCGCGCAGCGCATCGAGCCCGGTGCGGATAATCGGCGTCGCAAATTCCAGGAATCCGTAATCCACGTCGTATTGTGGCATCCGTTCGCGCAGGCCCCTGGCGACGGCTTCAAATTCCCGAACAGCCTCCACGTCCCGGCTGCCATGGCCGCAGACCATGACCCCTGTTTTTCCCGTCATCGCTATTACCCCAAGATCGCGTGAATAGGGCTTCTTTTAACAGCCTTGCGCGATGGGGTCAGGCCAAATCTTTTTCAACATTCGACAGGGTGGAAGGGGGGACCGGATCCGTGATAAATTGTGAACGGCGCCGGTAAAATTTATGGGCAAAATTTACGGGCGCATCCTGATTTAGCATGGAGCAAACGAAATCGATGCCTGAGCCGTTCCTGTTGTTGGCGATGGCGCTTGTTCTGGACGCCGCGTTGGGGGACATGACATGGCTGTTCCGTCATATCCCCCATCCCGTCGTTCTGGTGGGCGGGCTGATTGGCGCGCTCGACCGGAAGCTCAATCGGCGCGGCGACGCAGCGCGTCTGGTGCGCGGCGCGATCGTGGTGGCCATGGTGGTGGCGATCAGCGCGTGGTTTGGCTGGGCGGTGCATCGCGTCGCCCAAAGCGTGCCGCATGCGTGGTTGGCGGAACTTGCGTTTGCGGTCGTGTTGCTGGCGCAGCGCGGACTCTATGTGCATGTCCGTGATGTGGGGTCGGCTCTGGCGCAAGACGGGCTTGGCGCGGGCCGGGCGGCGGTGAGCCATATTGTCGGACGGGACGTGTCGGCGCTGGACGAACACGGTGTTTCCCGCGCGGCGATTGAAACGCTGGCGGAAAATTTCGCCGACGGCGTGGTGGCGCCGGTGTTTTGGTACGCGGTGTTCGGGCTGCCGGGCATGTGCGCCTACAAGGCGATCAACACCATGGATTCCATGATCGGCTACAAGTCGCCGCAATACAAAGATTTCGGCATGACGGCGGCGCGGCTCGACGATGTCGCGAACTGGATTCCGGCCCGGCTATCCGGCGTCCTTATCGTTCTGGCGGCGGCGTTTGCGCCCACTGCCCGCCCCACGCGGGCGTTGCGGGTGTTTTGGCGCGATTCCCGCAAGCACGATTCACCTAACGCCGGGTGGCCCGAAGCCGCGATGGCGGGCGCGCTTGGATTGGCGCTGGGGGGGCCGCGCACCTATGAAGGGGGCGTCACGAAAACCGAATGGATCGGCGACGGCGACCCGCGCGCCGGGGCGGACGATATTCGCCGCGCCCTGGTCGTCTTCACCATCGCCTGTCTGTTGACCGGGCTCGTCGTTGGCTATCTGGCGCTGATGGCGCGTTAACGC
>JABJJH010000478.1 GCA_018660965.1 Rhodospirillaceae bacterium
CGTAGTGCTCTACCAGGCTGAGCTACTCCCCGGATGCGGCGTGCCTTATAGACCGCGCCGCGCCGGATGGCAACCAGCCGCGTTGGATTTAGTCCGTCAAACATGAACGCGGCCAAACATCGCGGGCCTTCCGTTAACCCTTCTATTCGCTTGAGACATTTCTTAAGATGGGTTAGCCTCCATACGTTGATAATTCGCCTTGCTGACAAATGAGGCTGGATTATGGGCGCATATAACTGCAACCCGTCATCCGGGCACCGGATGCGATATATTTCAACACAGGGAGGTAAGAACGAATGAAGAAACAATCTATTTACAAAGTCGGCCTCGCGCTAGGGCTCGTGGGTGGTTTGATGCTCGCGTCCGGGGCGCCAGCCGACGCAAAAAAAGTCCGCTGGAAAATGCAAAGCGCGTTTGGTAGCACGTTGCCTCACTTAGGCACGTCAGGCGCGCGGTTTGTGAAAAACCTTAAAGCGCTTTCAGGCGGGGAATTGAATATCAAGTTCTTCGAGCCTGGCGCGCTGGTCCCCACTCTGGAATGCTTCGACGCGGCTTCGAAGGGCTCGCTGGAATCCTGCTGGACGACGCCGGGGTATCACACCGCGAAATATCCGGCGCTGTCGTTCTTCACAACGGTTCCGTTCGGGCCGCAGATCGGCGAATTCATGGCCTGGAAATGGTTCGGTGGCGGCAACGACCTTAGACAAGAAATCTATGACAAGCATAATCTGATCGCGTTTGACAGCTTCGCGATTGGCCCGGAAACCTCCGGCTGGTTCAAGACCGAAATCAACTCGCTCGATCAAATCAAGGGCTTGAAGATGCGGTTCTTTGGCCTGGGCGCCAAGGTCATGCAGAAAATGGGCGTGCAAACCCAATTGCTGCCGGGCGCGGATATTTATCCAGCGTTGGAGCGCGGCGTTATCGACGCGACCGAATTCTCCATGCCGACGATCGACACCAAGCTTGGGTTCCACCAGATCGCGAAATACAACTATTTCCCGGGTTGGCACCAACAGGTTTCGGTCAGCGAGCTTCTCATGAACAAGGGCGCGTGGAACAAACTGTCCGAACAGCATCAGACGATGATCAAAATTGGCCTGGGTGAAAGCGTCATGCACACTTATGCGGAAACCGAAGCGAAAAACTTCGACGCCATGGGATTGATGCAAACAAAACATGGTGTGAAAGTCCGCCGTTGGCCGGACGCAACGTTGAAGAAGTTCGAGGAAGCCTGGTTCGCCGTCGTCAAGGAAGAATCCGCCAAGGACAAGATCTTCAAGCGAGTCGCGGATCATTTCTATGACTTCCGCAAAAAGTACAAAGTCTGGGGCGACGCCCAGTCCTTGAAAGGAACCTACCAGTAGTAGGGATTTTAAGTGGACTAAATCTTCGCGTGGATTATAAAAATCTTGCGATGGGACTGGAGCCCGTTATAGCGGGCTCCAGTCTTCTTTTTTGTTAAAATGCGGCGTTGAATTCTTGAATTCCGCCGCCTGCGGGTCGCGTACGTTCTTCATCCAACCCGCCGGTCTCCGTCCACGACGAAAGGCCGTAATCAGGAGTTTGGAAGTTCATGGAACTCATTGATATCATCATCGATTTCCTGCCCTTGTTTATGTTCATGAGCCTGGCGATCTTGCTGTTCACCGGCTATCCGGTCGCGTTCATTCTGGGCGGTCTCGCCCTTCTCTACGGATTTATCGGTTTTTCGCTCGACATGTTCTCGCTTGTCGAGTTTTTTAATTTCCTGCCACGAATCTGGGGACAGGCGGCCGAAAACCTTGTGCTTGTCGCGGTGCCAACCTTCGTCTTCATGGGCGTCATGATGGAACGAAGCGGCGTGGCCAACGACATGCTGTATGTCTGTCAGGTCCTGTTGAAACGCGTCCCCGGCGGTCTCGCTATCGCGGTCGCGGTGATGGGCACGATCCTCGCCGCGATGACCGGTATTATCGGCGCCTCGGTGACCATGATGACCGCCCTGGCGCTGCCGACCATGCTGAAGCAGGGTTATAAACACACGCTGGCCACCGGCGTCATTTGCGCGTCGGGCACCTTGGGCATTCTGATCCCGCCCAGCATCATGCTGATCATCATGGCCGATCTACTGTCGGTTTCCGTCGGCGACGTATTTTTGGCGGCCCTTATCCCCGGCCTGTTTTTGGCTGTTTTATATGTCGGCTACATCGTTATCGCGGCGTCTATCGACAAGACATTGGCGCCGCCGCTACCGCCGGAATTGTTGAACGTGCCGCGCAGCGAAATGCCCAGCCTTCTCATTCGCAGTTTCATGCCGCCAGTGTTCCTGATCGCGCTCATCAAAGGGTCAATCCTGCTGGGCTGGGCGACGCCCAGTGAAGCCGGGGCCGTCGGCGCCTTTGGCGCCACGTTGATCGCGTGGGGCAACGGACGACTTAAACGCGACATGGTGACGGGCGTCTGTCAATCCGCCGGTTTGACCGTATCGTTCATCTTTTTCATCATTGTCGCCGCCACATGCTACGCCTATGTCTTCCGGTCTCTGGGTGGCGATGACATTATCGAGGAGTTGATCCTTGGCGCCGGCCTGGATTCATGGGGCCTGTTGTTCCTGATCATGGGCATCGTGTTTATCCTGGGCTTTTTCCTCGACTGGGTGGAAATCACGCTCATCATCCTGCCGGTCTTCGCCCCTATCGTCGCGACGCTGGATTTTGGCGAGCATGTGACGACCGAAAACCGGGCCATGATTTATTGGTTCACCATTTTGGTCGCGATCAATTTGCAAACGTCTTTCCTGACGCCGCCATTTGGCTACGCGCTTTTCTACCTGAAAGGCATCGCGCCAAAGTCGGTGAATCTGATGAGCATCTACAAGGGCATCATCCCCTTTGTCATTTTGCAATTGGCCGCCCTTATCTTGGTCATCCTCGTTCCAACAATTGCGTTGTGGCTACCGGGCCTTAACTAGAAGCGCGAACCCGATCAGGAGTTCTTACATGAGCACCGAAGATAGCGTAACCAATGACTCCGCCACCGTCCCCATCATGCTGCGATGGAGTGAGACGCTCGGAAGTCTGGCTACCACCATTGGTAAGTGGGCGACCTTTTTCATGATCCCCATGGTGGGCATCACCGTCTGGGATGTCTTGCAGCGCAAGATCATGAAGTTCATCGGCGACATCATGTTGGACATGGAATGGATGACCGCCCGCAATTGGATGTACGACAATCTGCTGGGGTGGCTGCCGTTTCAATCAACCCTGCTACAGGAACTGGAATGGCATTTCCACGTCGCGAACTTCGCCCTGGTTCTGGGATACGGCTATATTTTCAATCGCCATGTGCGCGTTGACCTTGTCCGTGAAAAACTCAGCTTCCGCAAACAGGCCTGGATTGAATTTTTCGGGGTCTCGTTTTTCATGATCCCGTTCTGTCTGATGGTCGCCTATTTTTCTGTTGAATACGCAGTCAACGCCTTTGAAACGAACGAACAATCGGCGTCGCTTGTTGGTTTGAGCCATCGCTGGGCGATCAAGTCGATTCTTGTGTTCGGTATGATCATCGCCGCGCTGGCGGGCGTTGCCGTCTGGCTGCAAACCGCCTTCGCGCTTTTTGGTCCCCGCGATTATGCATTTCCGCACTTCACGATCGAAAATGCAGACGAGAAAGAGGAGAAGCGCAAAATCATCGAAACCATGGATGCGACACTTGCCGATGGATCCGACGAGGATAAACGAGGCAACAGCTCCAAATTGTTGATCCGTAAAATCGATGACTCAACGTTCGAGCATGCTTCCACAACAACAAGCCAGCGTGTTTTCACAATCCTCGGCGTCGTTGTGATGCTAACGGTCCTGGCGCTGGTCTTCCACACCTTTAATTTCTGGAACTGGTTGATCTGATCGCGTGGAAGAGCCACGAAAACCGTCAAAGGTCATTTGGGAAAAATACGTCCGAAAATACGTTTGGGACAACCGTTCCACCCCATTCCTGATTCCCGTTGAAAAACTGACCCAGGCGCAGGCGAAGAAGGAACTGTTCCTGTTCGCCATCTTCCTGGCGACGCCATTTGCGTTGTTGTCCGCGGCGGCGGGGACGTTAGTCATACAAAACGGCGATATTGGATACGGCCTTATCGCGCTCTACGCCGTTTCAATCGTCACGGCGGCGGGCTACACCAACCATTCCAAAAATC
Organism: Rhodospirillaceae bacterium; assembly: GCA_018660965.1. GTDB lineage: Bacteria > Pseudomonadota > Alphaproteobacteria > UBA8366 > JABJJH01. The sequence continues at coordinate 4,181 of JABJJH010000478.1, forward strand.
GCACCATCGCCATCTACTGCGGTACGGCGCCATTGGCGATGCTGCTCTATTTCATCGTCAACGGTTTTCCGCCCAAGCTGCATCTCCTGGATCACGCGATCATGATCACCGTAATCCTGTGCTGGCTCCGCTACACCTTCCGGGTCATCTCCATCACGGGCGCATATTCACGGCTGCGCGCGGAAGAGACTCCCTCCTAGTGGTCTGATCGAAACGGATGGGAAACATCCATTTCGGTTGCTCCACTAGAAGCCTCAATCGGCCCGAAGGTAGGGGGCGACGTACCCCAAATGATCCTCGACCGCGCTGACGCCCTCGGCGTTTTCGACCACGAGGGTCATCGCCTGACGCTCCTTCTCGGAATCGACGTACCCCCACAATTGAACAACGCCGTTTTCAACGATGACGTTCAGCGTGCCATGGCTCA
>JABJJH010000301.1 GCA_018660965.1 Rhodospirillaceae bacterium
TCTTAACGTTAAATAGATTTGTCGACCTCACGAAGGCTGACGAGACGCCCGAGGATCGATAAGGCGCGTGAATTGGCGTCCACGGCTGGTATATCGCCAGCGATGGCGCCGGTCGCGAGTCGGCGTTGAAAGGTTTCGACCAGATCCTGGGGCGCGTCAGGGGCGGGCTTGAGAGCGAAAAGGCGTTTCGCCGGTTCGCTCGATGACAATATTATGGCGCGGTCGCGCGCGCTTATGGCAAGGTTTTGATGCAGAGCGTCGGTAAGCGCGCGTGTTTCGATTGGGGTGATTTCCCGGGGATTGTATTTTTGTGCGGCCAGTTTGAACGCCGCCTGGGAACTCAGGGACACCTGATCGGTGACGTTGTCCGTGACGTTCGGGGACGGGGGCGCAGGGTTGTTCGGCTTTTGCGCTGTGGTGGGCGTTATGCGCTCAGCGCCAACGCCCGACCGATTGGCGTCGTCGGGCGCCGGGCCAATCCGTTGCGTGATGGATTGAAATGCGGTGACAAGACTGGTGAGGTTCATGCGGATGGTTCGTGGTTGCTTCCAGGAGATTGGATCGAAACTCACGCAGAAATCATGCCAGTCTTGTTCGCGTGGAATATCAAATGGTTGAAACGTCGGCTCCGGTTGGATTTTGGGCGGGCGCGCAGATTTTTCCTGATGCCCGGCATGATTCCCCCTATTAGGACGAATGAAAATATTAATTACTTGAGGATCGGGTATAAAATACTGTATAATATGCGCGCTTATTAGATACTGAATAAGGCTCATGAAACTCATTTTACGGAGGTGACCGTGACTGAAATTTCCGGGTTTCTGCTTTGGCGTGCGGGTAATGCATGGCAGCGGCAGATGCGAAAATTACTGAAGCCTTATGGTCTAACGCCCGCGCAATACTTGTTGCTGGCGGGTTTAAGGTCCCTGCAGTCCGGTGAAAATGACCTCGTGACGCAGGCGGTTCTCGCCCGCCATTGCCGAACGGACCCGATGATGACGTCGCAAATTCTTCGGGTGCTGGAAAAGGCGAATTTGGTGCGTCGTTCGGCGCACGACGGCGATGGCCGGGCTGTCGCGGTCGGCATTACGGGAAAGGGTGATTCGGTCGCCGGTGAGGCCGGGGCGAAGGTCGAGGCCGCGGACGTCGGGTTTCATGCGGTTCTTGGGGAAAACGCCGATGCGTTCGCGGACGCTTTGCGCGTCCTCATGGGAGAAAGAATTCGCCGCCGTGTAAAGGCGACAGCGCTGTAATCCGAGTGCGGCTCAGGATGACTTTGTGAGAAATCCCGCCGTTCCGGCAACCGCGTCGGCGAGGCCGACCCGTTGAATTTCGACATCGTCCGGGAATGCGCCGGCCAATCGGCTGGGCATCATTGAGTCGAGCAGTACGAAAACGCCTTTATCGTCTTCCCGGCGGATAAGACGACCGAACGCTTGTTTCAATCGTAGCCGCGTAATTGCGTCGTCATAGGCGCGGCCGCCGAATTCCTTGCGACGGGCCTTATGCAGGATCGTGGGGCGGGGCCACGGCACGCGATCAAAGACGATGAGCCGCAGCGAATCGCCGGGCACGTCTATGCCATCGCGAACGGCGTCGGTGCCCAGCAGGCAGGAATTGCGGTCGGCCCGGAAAATGTCGATCAACGACGCCAGGTTCAACCGATCCACATGTTGGGCGTATAGGGGGATATCCGCTTGGCCCATGGGCGCGGCGATGCGTTGATGAACGCCGCGCAGGCGATTGATCGCAGTGAACAAGCCAAGCGCCCCGCCATTCGCCGCGAGGAACAATTCCCGATACGCGGATGCGACGAGGGCTATGTCGTTCTTCCGCAGGTCGGTCACAATAAAAACCCTGGTTTGCGCGCCATAATCGAAAGGTGACGGCAAGGACGCCCGTGTGGCGGGGTTGGGCAAATGAATCGCGCCTGTTCTCGTTTCGGCCTTTGCCCAATCGTTTTCTGCGTCGCCGGAACCATCGGTCAGGGTCGCCGAGGTGATGAGGACGCCATGCGCCGGCGACGCGACAGTTTCGGCGAATGGCGCGGTCGGGTCTATCCAGTGCCGGTGCATTCCAAAATCGAATTCCCGACCGTCATACTTGTCGATTGTAAACCAGTCGGCGAAGGCGGCGGCTGGTTCCTGAAGGATACTGGTCAACATTGACCGCCAGGCTTCCACGAGATTTTCACCGCGATACGTCAAGGCGCTGGCCGTCACTTCGATCCGGTTCCGCGTGGCGGTGTCGAGGTCCGCCGCTTCGTCATCCAACCGTTGCAGCAATAAACGTTTCAGGTCGCGAATCGGCGCTGCGAGCGCGTCCAATTGTTCGTTTAAACGCGCCGCCGTTTTGGCGACCTCGTCCGGCAGGTCGATAAGCGCCGCTTCCAGGTCATAGAGGCTTTCAGGATTCGCGGACCGGGCGAGCACGAACTGTCGGATGCAGACAAGAAACGCCTCCGTCTCACCCTGGGGCTGACCGTCCACGCATCGTTGCCGCCATCCCGCGCCGGGTAAAACCCTGGCGGCCTGAAGACAGGCGTCCAGGGTTTCCGTCCCTTGCTCGCAATTGGCGACAAGGTCGCTGACGCGTTCCTTGAGGCCGCGCGAGCGTCCGGGCCGCCGTCCTTCGGCGCCGCGAATCCATCGGCGCAGCTCCGCCGCCTCGATCCCCGTCAAATGTGCGGAAAACGCGCTGTCGGCGGCGTCGAAAAGATGATGCCCTTCGTCGAAGACATAACGGGTCGGTCGGGCGGAATGGTCGGAAAGGCTGCGGGCGGCGTGGATCATGACCAAGGCGTGATTGGCGATGACCAGATGCGCCTGACGCGCTTTACGAATGCTGCGTTCGATGAAGCACTTCTGATAGTGGGTGCATCCCGTATAAATGCATTCTCCACGCCGGTCCGCGAGTCCGAGCGTCCGTTCGGCGCCGACGATGTCGCTCAGCCAGGCTGGGAAATCACCGCCGGTCATATCGCCACTTTTGGTTCTGGCGGCCCAACGCGCCATCAGGCCCAGCGCGATGGCGTCTTGCCGACGAACGGCGACGCCGCGAACGGCTTCTTCCATGTTCAGCAGGCACAGATAGTTTTCGCGTCCCTTGCGGACGACAACATGACGGGCTTTGATCCGGTCGTCGGGATAAAGCCGGTCGAGTTCCTGGTCTATTTGATGTTGGAGATTCCGGGTGTAGGTGGAAATCCAGACCGGCGCGTCGTTGGTTTCCGCCCACAGGCTGGCGGGGGCGATGTATCCCAGGGTCTTGCCGACACCGGTGCCGGCTTCCGCCAGAACGAAATTTGGCGCGCCATCTTCATGGCGGACGTCGAAGGCCAGGCTCGCCGACGATGCGTAGTCGGCCTGGCTGGGTCTGGTTTCCGCGCCTTCGCCCAGCATGGCCGCAAGACGCTCCCGCGCCGCCGATGGCGCCACGGCGACCCCTCGGGGTTCCCCTTGTGGCGGGCGATCCTGCCATTCGCTTAAGCGGCGCCACACATCTAGCCCGGCCATGGGTGAGCGCGTGACCTGCTCCGCCGGCTCGCCAAGCGCTGCTAGGACAAAGGGCGCCCAATCCCAACCGCCATGCGCCAAGGCTCCGGCGATGGGAATGTCGTCCCGGCTTCGGTTGGCGTCTCTGAGTTCGACAAGGAGGCCCATTGCGGCCTGCCGCAAGGCCATGGCGTTCGAGACCGCGCCGGGTTGGGCGTCAAGGTCCATGGCGCGCGCCAATCCTTCGGCCGTTGGCGAACAAAAATTAGTCGGACGCACGAAGGCGAATAATTCCAGAACATCAAGCGCGCGAAACTGTTCGATGTTCAGGCGTCGGGCGCAAGAGGGCGCATGGCAGACAATGGGCGCTGCGCCGACGCTAATCCGTTGTACCGTGTCTTGATGCGATAGTTCTTCGATTTCGCCCGTTGGGTCCAGCCAGACGGCGTCGACGAGGCCAACGACCAATACAGGCGATTCCGGGAACAGTATTTGTTGGGAGGCGTCCATGGCGGTGGCATCATACAACTTGTTTTTACGGGCGGGCGATGGTTTACGGATGCGACGTGACCGTCGCGGGTTAGGTGTGGTTGACGATGCAGCGATGGGCGCCTAGGTTCCGGCGTCCTGATGGTGCGCAGATGTACTTAACACATTGAAAGTTTGAATTGCTATGTCCAGCGTGCGTGAATTGGCGTTAGAAGCGAAGGCGTGGCCATTCGCCGAGGCGCGGCGGATTTTGAAGCGAATTGGCGGAAAGACGCCGGAAAAGGGATATGTCCTGTTTGAAACGGGATACGGCCCTTCCGGACTACCGCACATCGGCACCTTTGGCGAAGTGTCGCGGACGACGATGGTGCGCCGCGCATTCGAACAACTATCGGATATCCCGACGAAGCTGTTTGCGTTTTCCGATGATATGGACGGGTTTCGCAGCGTGCCTACGAATGTTCCCGAACAGGACATGCTGGCGCAGAATATAGGCAAGCCGTTGACGTCGGTGCCCGACCCCTTCGGCACCCATGACAGCTTTGGGGCGCACAACAATGCGCGGCTTCGGGAATTTCTGGACAGGTTCGGGTTCGAATACGAATTTTTGAGCGCGACGGAATGCTACCAATCCGGCCGGTTCGATGAAGCGTTGTTGACGTTGTTGCGGGAATATGACGCGGTGCAGTCGATCATGCTGCCGTCCCTGGGGGAGGAACGCCAGCAAACCTACAGCCCGTTTCTGCCGGTTTGCCCGGAAAGTGGAAAGGTTCTGCAGGCGCCCGTCGTTGAAACAAACGCGGATGCCGGCACGATCGTTTATCGGCGCGACGACGATCAGTTGATCGAAACGCCGGTAACGGGGGGGCGCTGCAAGCTGCAATGGAAGCCCGACTGGGCGATGCGATGGTTCGCGCTCGGCGTTGACTACGAGATGTCGGGTAAGGATTTGATTGATTCGGTTCGACTGTCGGGACGAATCACGCGCGCCCTGGGTGGCAAGCCGCCGGAAAGCTTCACCTACGAATTGTTCCTGGATGAAAACGGGGAAAAAATTTCAAAATCCAGAGGCAATGGTTTGACCATGGAAGAATGGCTGACCTATGCGCCCGGAGACAGTTTGTCGTTGTTCATGTTTCAGAAGCCGAACACCGCGAAGCGGTTGCATTTCGACGTCATCCCCAAAGCGGTGGACGAATACTTCACCTTCAAGGAAAAGTTCGCGAAGGAGGATGACGCGGCGCGGCTGCAAAACCCGGTTTGGCATATTCATAACGGCGCGCCGAGCGCGGATTCCACACCGATCAGCTTCAACATTCTGTTGAATTTGGCCGGCGCCTGCAATACCGAGGACAAGGCGGTCCTTTGGGGCTTCATTTCCCGCTATGCGCCGGATGCGGCGCCCGAATCACATCCCTTGCTGGACGATTTGGTCGCCTACGCCATTCGCTATTATCAGGATTTCGTCAAGCCGACGAAGCAATACCGGGCGCCAAACGATGTCGAGCGTCAAGCGATCCTCTCGCTTGTGGACGCGTTGGGGGCGTTGCCGGACAGCGCGGATGCGAAGGAAATTCAAAACCAGGTTTACGAAGTCGGCAAGAAATTTGAATTTGACCCGTTACGCGATTGGTTCAAAGCGCTCTACGAAGTTCTGTTCGGGCAGGACCAGGGTCCCCGAATGGGATCGTTCATCGCGTTGTATGGGATCGAAGAAACCATCGCCTTGATGCGTCGCGCGCTGGAGGGCGAGGGGTTGAGCACCGCGTCATAAGGCAGGCGCTTTACCCGTGTTTGTGGGCGTATTCCCAATAGAGTTCACGAGCCAATTTATATAACGGGCCAGGTTGCAGGTCGCGGTCTTCATAGCGAATCACCGGCAGAACCTTGGGCTGGTTCCCTGTGCAAAATAGTTCATCCGCTTCGTAAACATCATCCACGGTGACTGTACGTTCAGCGACCGTGACACCCTTTTCTCGATAAAGGGAAATGATCCTTTGCCGGGTGATGCCGTTCAGGAACGTGCCATTGGGCGTGGGGGTGTGGACGACGCCGTCCTTCGCAAGGAACAGGTTCGCGGTCGCGAATTCGGCCACGTTTCCGACGGGGTCACGCATGACCGCATTTTTGAAGCCGCGCGCCGCGGCCTCTCGAAGGGCGCGCGCGGAATTGGGATACAGGCACGCCGCCTTGGCGTCCGTGGGCGCCATGTCCGGAGCAGGGCGGCGACGGTCCGACAGACAGGCGCTAAAGCCGACCGGGTCCGGCATAGGCAACAGATAGACAAGTATGGAAAATCTCGTGGTCTCGGGGTCGGGGTCCACCCACCCGGATTCGGCCCAAAACATAGGGCGGATATAAAGTTCCGATCCACTTGGGAACTTAGCGATGCCTTCGCGTGCAAGTTCGAGAATTTCTTCGCCGCTCAATGTTGGGTTTAAACCCAATGCGCGGGCCGATTGGACCGTGCGGGCGCAATGAAGGTCCAGATCGGGCGCGACGCCATCAAACGTTCGCGCGCCGTCAAAAACAACGGACGCCAGCCAGGTCGCATGATCCTGGGATCCGAATAAAGGCGGGTTGCCTTCGATCCATTTACCGTCGAGGTACGTGATGGCGTCCATTCGAATCATTGCTCCATAAATTCGATAACCACAAAAATCAGAGGCGAACTATAAACCGCGCCGGGACGCTCGCCAATGTATCCGCTGACTAGGGTCGCTGCGCCGCCTTCGCGCGAATTGCGTGAAGATCACCCGCAAGGACGCCAAGGCGGGCGTCGGCCTTTGGCGCCAGCGTGCGAGACCGCAGTTGGGCGATGGCGTGAACGGCTTTGACCGCCTCGGCGCTCAAAAACCGATCATCCGCATTTCTGCGGCGATGTTCGTAGGCGTCTCCGCCAATGATCGCCCAGCGTAACGAGCACGGCGGCGGTGGGCCGTCGTATTGTGCTTCAAGGTCGATGATTCGGCGCAATGATTGCGACATGATAAAATCCAAAATGGGGTTGAAACGATAACGGGGCGTCCATTAATCCGCCGCGATGGGGCGCCTGGGATTAATCGCCTGTTGGCGCTTACTGGCTCGCCCAGATAATTCGGGCCATCCATTCGACGTCATCGGTGTTCAACGTAACGTCGTCGTGGTCCTTGTTAACCGACAGAAGCTCAATTTTATGGGCGGTCTGCCGTACAAGTTGCTTCGCCATGATCTCGCCGGCCTTCGTGCGCACGACCACCCGGTCGCCGCGGCGAACGCTTGCCTGCGGCGATATGATGATGGTGTCGCCGTCGCGATAGACGGGCTCCATGCTTTCCCCGCTGACTTCCAGGGCGTACGCGTGATTGTCGCCTATATTCGGAAAATCAACTTCGTCCCAGCCGCTGCCGGTTGGATAACCCGCGTCGTCGAAGAATCCCTCGCGACCGGTTTGGGCGTATCCGATTATGGGAATTCGGTGGATAACGCCGCCTTCGGCGCTGTCGCTTAACAGCGCGACGAACTGACCCATTGTACTGCTGGTCGCCGCCAGAATTTTCGAGACGCTTTCCGTCGTGGGCCCACGGGGCTTTCCGTCCCGCGCGATGCGCTTGCTTTTATTGAAGGTGGTTGGATCCAACCCGGCGCGACGCGCCAAGCCGGAAGCCGAAA
>JABJJH010000480.1 GCA_018660965.1 Rhodospirillaceae bacterium
AGCTGTCGAGACCAGAAATCGCGCTCAGTTCCTGGGTCAGGTGCCCAAACAACAGCGAAAGTCGTACAGGCGGCTTGCTCGGGGCACAAAACATCGACAACATGCAAGAAAGGGCATTCTACTTGGGGAATGTCGGTTAACGTTAAGAAAAACTTTCGCCCCGCGCGTTTGTTTGCGTAGTATGCCGCTCGGACAAATTTCATCGGTAAACCAGAGTGGTGCGGTGAAAGAAATGGGGAGGGGCCTGTGCCAATTCGAATCGCCGTTATCGGGTCGGGCCCGAGCGGATTTTATACAGCCGACGCTTTACTGAAAAGCGAGGCCGCCGTCGAAATCGACATCATCGACAGGTTGCCGACGCCCTTTGGGCTCATACGCGCCGGCGTCGCACCGGATCACCAAAGCACGAAACGCGTGTCCCGAGCCTATGAACGTACAGCGCTGGACGAACACGTCCATTACATTGGCAATGTCGAAATTGGCCGCGACGTCTCCATAGAAGACCTCCGGGAGATGTACGACGCGGTCGTGGTCGCCATTGGTATGCCCGGCGACCCACCGCTTGGCGTTCCCGGCGATGACAAGATTGGCGTCGTCGGCGCGACAAAATTCGTCGGCTGGTATAATGGCCACCCTGACTTCGCTGATTTCAAACCAGACCTCGATACAAAAGCCGTCGCGGTCATCGGCAACGGAAACGTCGCGATCGATGTCGCGCGCGTCCTGGTTAAAACTGCGGACGAAATGGCGGAAACCGACCTTCCCAGCGCCATCGGCGCCTATATACAAAATGCGCCGATCACCGATGTGTACATGTTTGGGCGGCGCGGCCCGGTGGAAGCGAAATTCACCAATGTCGAACTCCGGGAAATGGGGCAGTTGGAGAACGCGGCGTCAATCGTCGACCCTGACTGCCTGCCGGAAGAAGTGACCGGCGAATGGTCGGATCGCGACAAACGATTACGCGAACGCAACCTAACAACCCTTCGGGAATTTCCGAACATAGACGTCGGGACAAAAGCCAAACGGGTTCATTTCGCATTTTACGCCCAACCCATTGAGATTCTCGGTGACGACATAGTGACCGGCATTCGCATGGAAAAGACCAATGTCGTTGACGGACGCGCGCGTGGGACCGGAGAATTCTTCGAAATCGAATGCAGTCTGGTAATCCCGGCGATCGGGTATGCCCTGCAACCATTCGAAGGCCTGCCCGTCGATGAAAACACAGGCTGCACCGCAAACGACAACGGGCGAATCGCAGACGGGTTTTACGCTGTCGGGTGGGCTAAACGTGGCCCCACCGGCGTCATCGGCACGAACAAGCCCGACGGGAAAATCGCCGCCGAACAAATTCTGGAAGACATTTCGGAAGGGTCAAAGCCAGGCCGCGCGTCCTTGATAGCGCGTCTGGACGAGCAGGGCGTTCGCTGGACCAGCTTCGACGATTGGCAGGCCATCAACGAAGCTGAAATCGCCAATGCGCGGCCCAAGGCGCCCCGGGAAAAATTCGTGACCATCGACGATATGCTCGCCGTCGTGGACAAGGCCTAGAATCGGCCTTAACCTTTTCCAAAATAAAACATCTCGCACCGCCTTGGCGAAAGGCCGACCGCACACCATCTATGCAAGGAAACGTGATATTCCCATACGTTAAATGCGGTTGAGTCCTTGGGTTAGCTGCGTTAGATACTCAGTTAGAAAGCGCCAAATTGGAGCAGTTTCACCTATTTAATTATTGCACCCATGTTTGCAGCCCATTAGGAGGGCGTTGACTAGGGTTGCCGCCGATGAACCGGCGGCGCCAAACGGAGGACAAAAACGATGGCAGTAACAGCCGAACACGTCGAGGAAGATTTCCAAAGACAGGAAATTGAATCGGCGGTAATTCGTTTTGCAGGCGATTCCGGGGACGGCATGCAATTGACGGGCAGTCAATTCACGCTGGCCACCGCATTGCAGGGAAACGACCTGGCGACGTTCCCCGATTTTCCCGCTGAAATTCGCGCTCCCACGGGCACGACCTTCGGCGTCTCGGCCTTTCAGATAAATTTCGGCTCGAAGGGCATCGAAACTTCCGGTGATGTTCTTGACGTCCTCATTGTGATGAACCCGGCTGCGTTGAAGGTGAATATCGATGATTTGAAGCCCGGCGGCCTGTTAATCGCCGATACCGGCGCTTTCTCTTCGCGGAACCTGACGAAAGCGGGATATTCGGAAAATCCCTTGGAAGGCGACAGCCTCGAAAAATACAAAACCCTTGAAGTCGATATGAGCCGTTTGACGAAAGAGGCGGTCAAGGAGCACGGACTGACTTCGAAGGAAGCCTTGCGCTGCAAGAACATGTGGTCGCTGGGCTTGATCTATTGGATGTACGGTCGCAAGCGGAAAGCCACCGTCGACTGGCTGGAAGATAAATTCAAAAGCAAGCCAAACATCGCGGCGGCGAACATCGCCGCCATTAATGCCGGACACGCGTTCGGCGAAACGGCCGAAATGCCGGCGGAGGTCAGTCCTTACACAATACCACCTGCGGAGATTGCGCCAGGACTATACCGCACCGTGACCGGCACCGAAGCCGCCGCCTGGGGTTTGGCGGCCGGCGCGCATTTGGCCGATCTGGAAATGACGTTCTGTTCTTACCCGATAACGCCAGCGTCCGCGGTTTTGCATACCTTGGCGGGAATGGCCAGTTACAGGGTCACGACATTTCAGGCGGAAGACGAAATCTCCGCAGCCTGCGCCGCAATTGGCGCGTCCTATGCGGGTTCGCTTGGCGTCACGTCGAGTTCCGGCCCTGGCGTCGCGCTGAAGACCGAAGCCATCGGCCTTGCGATCAGCACCGAACTTCCGCTGGTCATCCTCAACTCGCAACGCGCGGGACCATCAACCGGCCTACCGACGAAAACGGAACAGTCGGATTTGTTCCAGTCGGTCTATGGCCGCAATGCGGATAGCCCCCTTGTCGTGCTGGCGGCCCGGTCCCCAAGCGACTGCTTTGACGCCGCGATAGAAGCCGTCAGGTTGGCGACCAAATATATGACGCCGGTCATTCTTTTGACGGACGGCTATCTCGCGAACGCTTCGGAACCGTGGCTCATTCCGGACTTCGACGACTACGAACCGTTCCCCGCGCATTTCCGTACCGATCCGGAAGGTTTTCAACCCTTCCTTCGTGATGCCGATACGTTGGGCCGGGTCTGGGTGAAGCCGGGAACGCCGGAACTAATGCACCGGATTGGCGGCATCGAAAAAAGCTATGACAGCGGCCATATCTCTTACGATCCAGAAAACCACCAGAAGATGACTGATGTGCGCGCCGCCAAGATCAATGGCATTGCACGGGATATTCCGGCGCAAACCGTCGAACACGGCACGGCGTCCGGGAAAATTGCGGTCGTGGGCTGGGGATCAACCTATGGCCCAATAAGCCGTGCGGTCACCAATTTGATTGAAGATGGCCACGATGTTTCGCATATCCATCTTCGCCATATTTGGCCGTTCCCAGAAAATTTGGGCGACCTTCTGGCGGATTTCGAACAGGTTCTGGTGCCCGAGATGAACAACGGACAACTTGTCACCGTTCTACGCAGCGAATTTCTCGTCCCTGCGGAAGGCCTAAACAAAGTAAACGGACAACCGTTCAAGATTTTTGAAATCGAGGACGCGATCCGGGAACGATTGGAGCGATAAAATGAACGTCGCAACACCACCGGAAAAGTTGACAGCGAAAGATTTCACCACGGACCAGGAGGTACGTTGGTGCCCTGGCTGTGGCGACTACGCGATATTGAAATCCGTTCGCAGCACATTGGCCGATATCGGTGCGCAGCCGCACAACACCGTCTTCGTTTCAGGGATAGGCTGCGCCGCACGGTTTCCCTATTACATGGAAACCTATGGCTTCCATACGATTCATGGACGCGCGCCAGCAATTGCAACAGGCGTTAAACTCGCCAATCCTGACCTGGACGTCTGGGTCATTTCCGGCGACGGCGACTCCTTGTCGATTGGTGGCAATCATCTGCTTCACGTGTTGCGTCGAAACGTCGATTTGCAATACCTGCTCTTCAACAATGAAATATACGGCCTGACCAAGGGGCAATATTCACCGACGTCTCGTCCCGGTACCCGTTCCCCATCAACCCCACTAGGTTCGGTGGACAACCCGGTCTCTGCGGCGTCATTCGCGCTGGGGTCCGGCGCACGGTTCGTCGGACGATCC
>JABJJH010000482.1 GCA_018660965.1 Rhodospirillaceae bacterium
AGAGAACGTGCCATCTTCGGAATTAGACTTGGTGCGTCGTCAAATTGCGCCATGCTGGTTTTTGCCGGCAGGCGCACGCGACGCTAAAGAGATGGTTGTCGTGATCCGCACCGTCGTAAATCCCGATGGTCGCGTGCGGGAAGCTAAAATCGATGCTTCGGGTTTCCAGATGGCGAACCCATTCTATCGCGCTATGGCTGAAAGTGCGCTCCGCGCTGTTAAGAATCCGGAATGTCAGCCGTTTAAGTTACCATTGGAAAAGTATAATGAGTGGCAAGTGATGGTCCTAACGTTCCGTCCCGGTGAAATGTTATAGAACCAGCAGGCTTAGACGAGGGAATTGTAGACAATGACAGTATTTGGAGTCGTTTTAAGCACGCTCATCATGATGTTCGCATGGGGCGATTTGTCGACGGCGCGCGCCGAAGTGCGCATTGACATAACGCGCGGCGTTGTCGAGGCGTTGCCGCTGGCGGTGACCGATTTTCACGGCGTCGTCGCGCCGGAACAAGATGTCGGTCGAAAGATCGCAGAGGTGATTTCGGCCAATCTGGAACGCTCGGGATTGTTTCGTCCCTTGGATAAGCGCGCTTTCATTCAAACGGCGGCGTCATTGCGGGTTCGTCCACGATTTTCGGATTGGCGCGTCATCAATGCGCAGGCCTTGATTCAGGGCAACGTCAAGCTTCAACAAGACGGTCGGTTGCGCGTCGAGTTCCGGTTGTGGGATGTTTTTTCCGAGGCGCAGATGACGGGGCTCGCCTATTTCACGGAACCGGCGAATTGGCGTCGCGTCGCGCATATTATATCAGACGCGATTTACAAACGGGTGACCGGTGAAAGCGGGTATTTTGACACGCGGGTGGTTTTTGTTGCGGAAAGCGGACCGGCGCGGCGCCGCATCAAGCGTTTGGCGATCATGGACCAGGATGGCGCCAATCACCGGTTTTTGACCGACGGGTCCAATCTTGTGCTGACGCCACGGTTTTCGCCGACCCTTCAGGAAATCACCTATTTATCGTATTTCAACGACAAGCCGCGCGTTTATTTGTTCGAAATCGAGTCCGGTCGCCAGGAATTGCTGGGCGGCTTTAAAGGAATGACGTTCGCGCCCCGGTTCACCTCGGATGGGAAATCGGTGTTGATGTCTTACGCCAAGGAGGGCAATTCAGATATTTGGCGCATGGATCTCTCAACACGCAGGCCCACGCAACTGACCAAACATTCCGCGATTGACACATCGCCGAGCGCGGCGCCGGATGGGGATCAAATCGCATTTAACTCTGATCGCGGTGGCAAGCCGCAGCTTTATGTCATGGACCGCAACGGGGCCAACGTGCGGCGCATCAGTTTTGGCCGGGGTCGCTACTCCACCCCGGTTTGGTCGCCTCGCGGTGATTTGATCGCCTTCACCAAGCAAACGGCGGGCAAATTCCATATCGGGGTTATGCGCCCTGACGGCAGTGGTGAGCGGATTTTGACGGAAAGCTTTTTGGACGAAGCGCCAACCTGGGCTCCAAACGGTCGAATTATCATGTTTTTCCGGCAAACGCCAAGCGATAACAAGGGCAAAGGCGGGACAAGCCGTCTTTATTCCATTGATTTGACGGGGCACAATTTACGTGAGGTCATAACGCCCGGCGATGCGTCTGATCCTGCGTGGTCACCACTAATTCCGTGAAGTTAGATTTTCATTAATGAAGTTAGGATTTCGTTAATACGTTTAAAATACTATGCGGTTTGTAACGAATATTCTTCGTCTTATTGCAATCTCGTGGTTGTAATTTGAAGAATCATGTGTTTAATATGACAAAACTCGAGTTTGACTTTAAAACTACATTAAGCTCAACCATTAAATACCATTGCTCCGAAGGAGTCCTAGATGCGTTTTAAAGTATTAAGTATATTGACGGTCGCCCTGTTTGTGGCGGCTTGTGCGACCGAGCCCCAGGATTCTGGTGCGACATCTGGGAAAGGATCGTCTACTAGCGACGCGAAAATGCAAATGACGTCGAAGTCCGTGGCTAGCGCACCGACGCCAGGTTCGGTTGAAGATCTCGTGGTGAATGTCGGAGATCGCGTATTTTTCGATTTCGACAAATCAGGCATAAGGCCTGATTCGGCGGAAATTTTGAACCGGCAAGCGGCTTGGTTGAAGAAGTTTCCGAACCATGTCGTGGTTATCGAGGGTCATTGCGACGAACGCGGAACGCGGGAATACAATCTCGCGCTTGGCGACCGGCGCGCAAACGCTGTCCGCGAGTATCTTATTAGCGTTGGCGTTTCGACAAATCGAATTGAAACGATAAGCTATGGCAAGGAACGTCCCGCTGTTGTGGGATCAACGGAATCCGCCTGGTCACAAAACCGTCGTGGCGTCACGATTGTAAAAAACGCAGGTAGCTAAGCGCACGAAAGAAACGCAAAGCGCGTGGACCGGCGTTTAGTCCATTGAAGTCTTCCGACGAAATTAGGCGTTCGCCGCCATAATTTCGTCGGAATGACAGAGTAGATTGGCGTCATGATGGCGTTATTAAGAAACATCGGTTTATTCATGTCTGCAGTTACCATTCGCCTCTTGAACCGTGAGAGGCGAATGCGTTTTGGTGTTGTCTCGGTGTTATCGGTCATCGCATTTTTGGGCGCTGCTTTTCCGTCCCAGGCACAAGATGGGGCCGTGGTGGACGAGCTGGAGAGGTTGCGCCGAGATTTAGGCGACCTGCAGCAATATATTTACAAAAACAAACAATCCAATCTTCCTGTGACGACGTTGGGTCCCAATACCAATGTCGATCAAGGGGAGGCTGCTCCTCAGCAGGGACAATTCAACGCCCGCATACAGCGCCAAGTCCAAGCAATGCAGGATCAGATGCGGGGCTTGACGGGGCGACTGGAGGAAGTTCAGCATCAAATTAGAACCGTGGGCGACCGGGTCGATAAACTGGTCGGAGACGTTGATTTAAGGCTGCAAATGCTCGAACAGCGAGTCTTGGGCGCGTCCTCAGCGGGGCCGAATGCTACGCCAGCAGCGCCAATGAAGACGTTAACCTCCGAGTCGCCGCCAACCACGGTGATAACGTCCAGCGGTATCCAGCGCAAACTGGTCGCGGACCCGCCCACCTCCAAACCTATGGGAACATTGGGGACGGTCAGCCAAAGCACCGTTGAATCTGTGCGATCCGGAGACGTTGTGGACACTAAATCGGGCTCGGCGACGATTGCGCCAGGGGTGGAGCGCCAAGCAGCGGCGCGGAACATTTCACCTCAGTCCCGTCAACAAATTTCAACTGCAACGCCGACGTCGCCTAGTGTGGCGGTGTCGAATTCAAATCTGGCGGCGTTGCAGCCAACAGCGTCGGTTCTGCCGCCTGGATCGCCAAAAGAACAATACGATTATGCGTTTTCGTTGTTAAGAAAACGGGACTATCAAGGCTCTGAAACCGCCCTTCGGGCGTTCATCGAAAAATATCCGAATAATCAATTGTCGGGCAACGCCATGTATTGGATGGGCGAGACGTATTATGTCCGGAAGGATTACACCGAAGCCGCGCGTATATTTCTCGATGGATATCAACGGTTTCCGAAAGGCGCGAAAGCCGCCGATAATTTATTGAAGCTGGCGAAATCCTTGTCGGAAATTGGTGAGAAAAAATCGGCGTGCGCCAGCTACAAGGAATTACTGAAAATCTTCCCCAAGGCGAGCAACCGGATGCTTTCGGCGGCGAAAAATGAATTCCGCCGCTTGAAATGCGGTTAGGCGACGCCCCAGCGTCCTTAAAATCAATCGATCCGAATGAATTCGATGGCTTGATGGCCCGGTTGGGTCCTTTCGAAGAGCGTCCGGATGTCGCGATAGCCTGTTCCGGGGGACCGGACAGCATGGCGCTAGTGGGGTTGGCCGATTCTTGGGCGAAGTCAAAAGGAGGATCGGCGACGGCGTTGATCGTCGATCATGGGTTGCGCCCAGAATCCGATGTCGAAGCACGGACGGTTTTTGAGCGCCTGAGCGCCATAAACATTCAAGCCGTCGTTCTGGAACGGCGCGGCCCTCGAATTTGTAGCGACATTCAAGCCAGGGCGCGGGACGCCCGCTATGAACTTTTGACGCAATGGTGCGCGGAACGCGGCGTCCTTCATTTGTTGTTGGGTCATCATCGCGAAGATCAGGCGGAAACATTGCTGTTGCGCCGGGAGCGAGGCAGCGGCGTTTACGGGCTGGCGGGAATGCCGGAAATTCGAGAAACCGGCGCCATGCGAATACTGAGGCCCCTGTTATCTTTGCCCAAGGCTCGGCTCCGCGCCACTGTCAATGCATTGGGTGTGGACGTGGTCGAAGATCCGTCGAACGATAACCTGAGATTTTCACGTGTCCGTATTCGCCAGGGTCTGAAGGACAAGAACCACGATCCGTCGGTCGCGCGATTAAGTAATGAGGCTACGCGAAAGGGCGTGTCACGGGCGACATTTGAATCGGCTGTCGCTAAGGCGCTCGCCCGGACCTGCGTGGTTTTTACCGAAGGCTATTGCCTGTTGAATTGGCGGGGTCTTATTACGGCGCCACTGGATGTTCGTTGCCGTGTCCTCGCCTGCGTCGTCACGTGCGTTGGCGGACAACCCTATGCGCCGCGTTACAAGCGACTGCGAAATTTGCAGGACGTCTTAGCGGCGGAAAACCTTGGCGGTGGACGCACTCTCTCAGGGTGCCGGATACTGCCGCGAAAATCGAAACTGCTGGTGTGTCGGGAACCAGCAGCGATCAGCGACGTCGCTGAAGCGCAAGGTTCCGTGCATTGGGATGGGCGTTTTCGACTGCGGATGTTGGGGGAAAGCGGCGGGGCCGTTATTGGAAAATTAGGCGATGTTCGATTGGCGTCGCTGGGCCTTGATGTTAAACGAGAACCGGTTGCGAGCATTCCACCTGCCGTTCGCCCAAGCTTACCGGCGATTTGGCGCGACGATACCCTTTTACTGGCGCCGCATATTGGGTACAAAAACCTTGAATTTGGAAATTCGGACCTCCGCATTGCTCAAATAGCATTCGCGCCGCGGAATCCGCTGACAACGGCGCGATTTACATTGGCATAATCGATGCGGGGCACTATCTATTCATACATCACGTTGTTCGAATTCGTGGTTTAATCCAGAACTGTAGGATTAATGGGTTTCGCGCCTGAAAACGTGGCGCGCATTTGTTTCGTCCCGAAAGGACATGGTTGTGAATCTTTTTGGCAAGAATTTGGCGCTTTGGGTCATCATTATCGTGTTGATGATTGGCCTTTTTAATTTGTTTCAAGGGGCGTCGAACCGAGATGGGCAGTCGCCGATCGCCTATAGTTTATTCCTGAGCGAAGTCGAGAGCGGCTCGATTGCCGATGTGACGATTCAAGGGAACATGATTTCCGGTCATTACCGCCGGGGAAGCGGCTCCTTTAAAACCTTTGCGCCGGACGATCCAAAATTGGTCGATAAGCTATCGGCTGCGGGCGTGTCCATCAACGTGGCGCCGTCGGAAGACGATATGCCGTCATTGGTGGGAATACTAATTTCCTGGTTTCCGATGCTGCTGTTGATCGGTGTGTGGATATTCTTCATGCGCCAAATGCAGTCGGGCGGTGGAAAAGCGATGGGGTTCGGAAAATCGCGGGCGCGTCTTTTGACGGAGAAAACCGGGCGGATCACCTTTGAGGACGTTGCTGGCATCGACGAGGCGAAACAAGAACTCGAAGAAATCGTTGAATTCCTGAAAGACCCGCAGAAATTCCAGCGTCTTGGTGGGAAAATTCCAAAGGGTGTCTTGCTCGTTGGACCGCCGGGCACGGGTAAAACACTGTTGGCGCGTGCGATTGCCGGTGAGGCGAACGTGCCTTTCTTTACGATTTCCGGTTCCGACTTTGTTGAAATGTTCGTTGGCGTCGGGGCCAGCCGTGTGCGGGATATGTTCGAGCAAGGAAAGAAGAACGCCCCTTGCATCATCTTCATCGATGAAATCGACGCGGTCGGTCGACATCGGGGCGCGGGCCTCGGCGGCGGCAACGATGAACGGGAACAGACGCTTAACCAACTGCTCGTTGAAATGGATGGTTTCGAGGCAAACGAAGGCGTCATTCTGATCGCCGCGACAAACCGTCCCGATGTTCTCGACCCCGCCTTGTTGCGACCGGGACGTTTCGACCGTCAGGTCGTCGTGCCGAACCCGGATATTTTGGGGCGGGAGAAAATTCTCAAGGTTCATATGCGTAAAATTCCACTGGCGCCGGATGTCGATGCGAAAGTGATTGCGCGCGGAACGCCTGGGTTTTCCGGCGCGGATTTGGCGAACCTCGTCAATGAGGCCGCCCTTCTCGCGGCTCGAAAAAATCGCCGGGTCGTTGCGATGCAGGAACTTGAGGAGGCCAAGGACAAGGTCATGATGGGCGCGGAGCGCCGGTCAATGGTCATGACCGAGGACGAGAAGAAACTCACCGCTTATCATGAAGGCGGCCACGCCTTGGTGATGATTCACGCCAAAGGGCATGATCCGTTGCATAAGGTGACGATCATTCCGCGCGGTCGCGCACTGGGACTGACCATGTTTTTGCCCGAACGGGATAAATACAGCCAGTCCCGGACGGAATTGGAGGCGATGATCGCCAGCTTGTTTGGCGGTCGCGTCGCTGAGGAAATCATCTTTGGCAGTGAAAATGTGACGACCGGCGCATCTGACGATATTCGCCGCGCAACGTTATTGGCGCGCGCAATGGTGACCGAATATGGATTTAGCGAAGCATTGGGGCCGTTGCGGTATGGCGAAAACCAGGAAGAAGTGTTTCTTGGACATTCTGTGACGCAAACCAAGAATGTCTCGGAATCGACCCAACAGATTATCGACGAGGAAACGCGTGTTCTCGTTGAGGTTGGGGAGGCGACGGCTCGCTCGATTATCGAAGATCATCTGGATGGCCTTCATGTGATCGCGAATGCGCTGCTCGAATACGAAACCTTATCTCGGGAAGAAATCGACGCGTTGCTTCGCGGGGAGGACATCACACGCGGCGATGATAGCGAAGGTCAAACCCCGTCGGCGGGGTCGCGCTCATCCGTGCCGTCAAGTGGTCCTGTCACTCTGGGGCCGGAGCCTCAAC
>JABJJH010000338.1 GCA_018660965.1 Rhodospirillaceae bacterium
AACCCAGCGCGTTTCGCTTCACCGCGGTTCCAATCGGGCAGGTGGCGTTGGAGGAAGGTCGGTCCGGTCGACTGGATTCGACTTATCGGAATACTGAATTGACGCGCGAACAGTTGCGCGTGCGGTTTCCGAACGCCCGTTTGCCGGATCTTGACGCCTCGCGTGGAGAAGACGCTCGTCACTCAATAATAGAAGCCGTTGTTCCGGACGATAGCGGTTATCGCTATGCGGCGGTTCTCGCCACGGGCGGAGAGGACGGTTCGATGTTGTCGACGGGAACGTTTGAACGCTCGCCATTTATCAATTTTCGCTGGATGAAGGCGCCGGGAGAAGTGTACGGGCGGTCCCCGGTTATGAAGTCGTTGCCGGATATCAAGACGGCGAACAAGGTTGTCGAGTTGGTGTTGAAGAACGCGACCATCGCGGTCGCGGGCATTTGGCAAGCCGATGACGATGGCGTGTTGAATCCCGCGACGGTTAAATTGACGCCGGGGACGATCATTCCAAAGGCTGTTGGTTCAAAGGGGCTGACGGCGCTGGAGGCGCCGGGACGTTTCGACGTTTCGCAACTTGTGCTGCAAGACCTTCGCGCCCGCATTCGTCACGCCATGCTGGCCGACCGCCTGGGTCAGTTGGATGGTCCAAAAATGACGGCGACCGAAGTCCTGGAGCGTTCGGCGGAAATATCGAAAATTCTCGGCGCCACATACGGGCGTCTGCAATCGGAGCTACTCAATCCGATCATTGAACGGGGAATGGCGATTTTGCGGCGCCGCGGTGAAATCAATGACCTCGTCATCGATGGCCGTCAAATCCAATTGCGCTATCGCTCGCCGCTCGCCCGCAGTCAACAACGACAGGACGCGCAGGACGCGCTGTTGTGGATGGAGACGGTGCGGGCGATGGGACCCGAAGCGCTGTCGGTCGTGGATGCGCCCAAAGCCGCGCGCTGGTTGGCGCAGGCGTTCAATGTTCCCGATGTGCTTTTGAAACCGGCGGAGCCGGTTGGGTTAATCCCTGCAACAGGAGTCGCCAATGGATAAGACGCCGAAAGGTTGGAATTGGTTCGAACCGCCGGCGCCCAATGCCGTTCGGAACGAGGATTTGTTGCGGGCGTTCGAGCGATGTTTCAACGGCGATGACGGGGCGTTGGTGATGAACCACCTGCGGTCCCTCACGTTGGACCGGGCCCTGGGCGCCGATGCGCCCGCGCCCGCGCTACGCCATCTGGAGGGGCAGCGCCAGTTGGTTGTTTATATCGCGAACCTAGCTGACCGCGAGCGAAGGGAGATGCAAGCGTGAACGAGTATACAACGATGAACGAAGAAGAGCCGTTAACGATTCCGGTTGAGTTGGAGGCGACGGTCGCGCGCCCCGAGGATGTCCCGGAGAAATTCTGGGACGCTGAAATCGGTGAAATTCGCGTGGACCCCTTGCTTCAATCCTATCGGGCGCTGGAAAGAAAATTGTCGGAACGCTCGGACCGCGATGCCCCCACCGATGTGGATTCCGAACTGGAACCGGTTGGGCTGGAAAATACTGAAAGCCTTACCGGACTGGGATTAAATAGCGTCCTCGAAAATTCCGATCCGATGCAGGATTACGAAATCGCCGTCGAACACGGCCTTTTCAAAGTGGACCCGCAGGTGAACCAACGGTTGCGAGAGGCAGGCTTTAGCTCAGAGCAGGCGCAGTTGGTTTATGACCTGGCGGCGGAGGAACTGATGCCGGTTACGGAAGAGATCGCAGATGCGCTGCGCATGGAAATCGATGATCGCCGTTTGGAGACAGATTTTGGCGGCGCCGAAACATGGCGGGAAATGAAGCATCAACTAAAAGCCTGGGGCCAATCCAATTTGCCCACCGACGCCTTTGAAAGCCTCGCGTCCAGTTATGATGGCGTCCAGGCGTTGCACCGGTTGATGAAAGGTTCGGAACCCCGGGTCATCCAGTCCGGCAACGTCGACAATGGCGTAACGGAGGCTGGATTGCGTCGGATGATTGGCGATCCCCGATACTGGCGCGACCGGGACCCGGCGTTGGTCAGGGAAGTAACGGCCGGCTTTCAAAGGCTCTATCCGAACGCTGAATAGCGCGGCGCTTGCGCGCCAAATCGGCGGCGTAATTTTAGAAACTTAATACAAGGTCAAATTCATGAAACAGACACCAATTGCCTCGCGGATCGCAGAAGCGCTTTCCGCGAACCTGAGCCAGCAGGAAATCGCTGAACTGGATGAAATCATCACGCCAAGGGTCTCCGACTTGTTCGTCAAGGCGTTTGGGCCGGAAATGGCGTCGCTTCTGTCGCCATTCACCGAAGGCGACGACGAAAATGGCGAGTCGCCCCAAGACAACCAGGAGCAGGATGTCAAAGAAAAGGAAGCGGCGCTTCGCGCCCTAATGCGCGACCCACGCTATTGGCGCGAAAGAGATCCAACCGTTTACCGGCGACAAGTCGGTTCGGGCGATTGGCTGGCGGCAAGGCGGCGTGGAGCCGCTTTGGCGGGTCGGTCAGGACACCCCGGCGCCCTGTACGGTTTTGTCGGTTCTGACCGAAATTAAAGTCGGCAGCTAAAATATTTTGAACTGTTTAGGAGAATTTAGGATGGGAGGCTTTAAAACCTTTCTGGCGGGAACGGTGGTCAATTCCGTGCTCGACGCCAAGTCGGCCAAGCAACAAAACAAGGCATTGTCGCAACGGCAAGCGTTGGAACAACGACAGCTCGCCTTATCGCGAAATGTCGAAACGAAGAACAGGCGCGAGAAACTCCGCACCGACCAGGCGAGCCAACGCGCCCGATTTGGCGCGCTTGGGATATCAAGTGCCGGTGGATCGTCCGGTGCGGTGTTGCGCGGATTGTCCACGGATGCGATGCGCCTGGATCCTACACGGTGACGGACGTTGGGCTTAGTGCGGGTGGCGATGTCGTTTTCGACGCAGCGCCCGCATCTGGCACGCGCGTTACCTTGTACCGTGACATGCCGTTTGCACGCGAAACCGACTTTCAGGAATCCGGCGATTTTCGCGCATCCGTCATAAACGAGGAACTGGACCGCATGGCCATGCTGCTACAGCAGGCCGAAATGATCGTCGAGGATGGGTTGCACAAGCAACCGTATGACGCAGACGCTTCCCTCATACTGCCGACCGCTACGAACCGGGCCAATAAAATTCTGGGGTTCGATGTGGCGGGATTGCCCGTCACCCTGGCGGAACCCTATGATTCCGCTGCAGCGGCGGAAGGATCCGCGACAGCTGCATCGGCGAGCGCTGCGGCTGCTCTCGTGTCCGAAAATACCGCAGCCTCTAGCGCTACGGTAGCCCTCAAAGCCGTCACGCCAACAGAGACGTTTAGCGGCACGGGGGCGCAGACGATATTTGCGCTGGGCAACACCGTGCTTAGCTCTAAGTCGATACAAATTTTCATAGGCGGCATTAAGCAAGAAACTTCTACATACACCGCGTCCGGCACTACGCTTACGTTCACCACTCCGCCCCCAACAGGAACAGATAACATAGAAGTCGTGTTCATCGGGGTTATAGGGTACATAGGCACACCCGGGGCCATCCCTGACGACGCCTTGAGTGGCGACATGATCAGCGGCGGGACCATGGACGGTGTGTCTTTCGATGGGCTCAATGGCGGACCTCTTGCGGGCTTCCGAAACTACCTCATGAACGGAAGTTTCCTCGTGTGGCAACGAGGTGTGAGTTTCACAGCCAATGCCGAATATTCCGCTGATCGCTTTCAACACACGTTCGCGGGCGGCAGTAGTGGCACGGTGTCTCGACAGGCGTTCACGCCCGGCCAAACGGATGTGCCGGGAGAGCCGGAGTATTATTTCAGGTTTGATAAAACCACTCACGTTGCAGGATATTCTACAATATTCAAGCAGAACATAGAAGACGTTCGCACCTTTGCCGGACAAACTGCAACTATTTCGTTCTGGGCCAAAGTATCCACGGGCACAAAGAATGTTAAGCGCCGCCAACACTGCACACACCGTCGTCGTCAAGCACGGCGCGGGCAATCTGTTCCTGAGCAATGGCTCTGACCTTGCGTTGGATACTGACACGAAGTCGGTCTTGCTCCGGCGAGCCGGGATTAACTTCTACGAAGTGACGCGGTCAGGCATCCCGTCGTACATCCTGCTAACGCATGAAGAAGCGGATACGACTGACGGAGGCGCGACCACCGCTGGATCGTGGCAAATCCGAACCGTGAATACGAAGACGCACGACCCGGATGGCGTGGTGGTTTCTCTCGCAGCGAATGTGTTCACCCTGCCCGCGGGCACTTATGAAACTGACATAACGGCGCTGTTCGCTGGTCAGAATGGACATTGGCAGATGCGACTGTACGACACGACAGGCGCAGCGACGATTCTGGGTCCGGGCATGTCAGCGCAAGAGGGAACCATAAACACGCAGATATGTAACACCAACGTGTTCCTGAAAGGCATTTTCACCATCGCTGTTCAATCCGCGATTCGACTGGAGTACTTCGCATCGGTGGCGGTGGCCGGGAATGGCCAAGGCGACGCCAGCGCGCAGCTTGCCGGTATGGAACGATACGTGGAGATTATGCTCAGGAAGGTCGCGTAAATGACCTCCCTTATAACCGCTACGGTCAGATCCGTTGGGAAAATTTCCGGAGCAGCGCCAGCCGATGGACCTACACTAAAGTTTCCGGTTTAAACGCGATGCGTGCGCAGAAAGATCTGGCGCAGATACGGGAACAATGCGCGCGGGAACTACCCAAAAGGATTGACGATGCTTTCGCGACGTACCGGCGTTATATCGCGGAGCCGCCGCCGGGCGACCCAAAATTGTTTTCGGCCTATCAGGCTGGCGCAAAAGCCGCGCTCGCCCACATAGAGGCGTTGACCAAATTGGCGCGTTGGGCGGAGCCAATCAACAACGACGTCGATGATGACCGAACAGACAGAGTGGATTCGTTACTGGAAGCCGCCCGCGACGCGGTTTCAGGCTCGATAGTTGAACCGGACGACAAGGAGGAGGAAGACGATTCGTGAAAAACAAGAGCGGTCCGTCTCCGACGAAGTGAATTTTCCCGAGTTTTTGTGGATGTGGAATCACCTGCAGGGGTCGGAAACGCCGACGCTTCATTTGACCATGGCGCGGTGGCTCGGGACTCGCCATGGGAAGGCGGACACGAAACTGCTTCTGATGGCGTTTCGCGCCGCCGGAAAATCGACGGTCCTTGGGTTGTTTTGCGCCTGGTTATTGTTGCGAAACCCGAATGTGCGAATTCTCGTGCTTGCCGCCGAATTCGAATTGGCGTGCAAGATGGTTCGAAACATCAAACGCATCATCGAACGGCATCCGTTGACCATGGACTTGAAGCCGGCGCGCCTGGAGCAATGGGCGTCGGATCAATTCACGGTGAATCGTAGCGTGGTGTTGCGCGACCCATCCGTTCTGGCGCGCGGCATCGGCGCGAATATCACCGGGAGCCGTGCTGAAGTGGTCATTTGCGACGATGTCGAGGTGCCCAATACGAGCGATACGCCGCCAAAGCGCGCCGATTTGCGGTCCCGATTGTCGGAAATTGACTATGTGTTGACGCCCGGTGGGTTGCAATTATACGCGGGCACGCCGCATAGCTACTACACGATCTACGCCAAGTCGGTGCGGCCCGAAGTTGGCGAAACAGCGCCGTTTCTGTCGGGTTTCCAACGGCTGGAGCTTCCGATTTTAACCCCCGGCGGCGTTAGCCGCTGGCCGGAACGGTTCCCGGAAACAGACATCGCCGATCTGAAACGGCGTCACGGACCCAATAAGTTTTCCGGTCAAATGATGTTGCGTCCGGTGAACATTAGCGCCGGTCGGCTGGACCCGGATCGAATACGGCCTTACGACGCCGAACTGATTTATATGGACCGAAATGGCTTGGCGACATTGACGCTGGGCGACGTCACGTTAGCGTCGGCGTCGTGTTGGTGGGACCCGTCCTATGGCGCGTCCGCGGGCGGGGATGGCAGTGTGATCGCGATTGTTTTTACCGACCGGAATGGCGGTTATTGGCTGCACGACATCCGATATCTTCGGGTCGATTCCACTTCGGTGGTGGACGAAGCCACCCAGCAATGCCGGCAAGTAGCGTCCTTCTTACGTGAAAACCGGGCGCCGTCGGTGAATATCGAGGTCAACGGCGTCGGGCGATTCCTGCCCGGCTTGTTGCGTCGGGAAATGGGCTTGGCGGGGATTGGCGGCGCCGTGGTTGAACGGTCGAGCCATCAGCCAAAAGACGTGCGGATCGTGGATGGTTTCGACGCGTTGTTGGCGGCAGGGGCCCTGAATGCGCGCCGTGCAATATGGGAAACGCCGTTCGTCATGGAAATGCGCGAATGGCGACCCGGCGGTGGGTATTCCGGACCCGATGACGGTCTGGACGCCGTTAGCGGATGTTTGTTGTCCGAACCCGTGCGCTTGCCGCGGGCGCCGCGGGCGCCGTCCCAGACCTGGCGGTCCGGGGGCGCCACATATCGGGCGGAAACAGCCTTCGAGATTTAAGACCTGATCGGTCTGTTCACAATTTAACGAGTGAAGTAACGCGCGCCGCGGACATAGGGTCCGGCGGCGTTTGTCGTTTTGGGAGTAATCGAAATGGAGACGACGGTGTACGCCAGCTTGTTTCGCTGGTTGGCGATGGTTGAGTTGCCCGTGCTTGGTGGGATGTTCTGGTTTGTGTGGCGCGCGCGGCGCGACAATGACGTCGCCTTGGCGGACCACCGCCGTTTGGTGGACGCTAGCATGGGTCGCCTGCGGGAAAACTTCGCCGCCTATAAACTCGACGTCGCCAAGAACTATGCGTCGATTTCGTATTTGAAGGATGTGGAGCGCCGTCTCACGGGCCATTTGCTGCGCATTGAAACCAAACTCGACCGCCGCCCCGGACAAGCGGAGGCGCGGTCATGAATATGATCCGTAAACCAAGGAAATATGGGCCCCCGCCTTCACCATCCCCATTTTCCGACGATCAGACGGCGTTGGCGCGCCTGATATGGAGCGTTGCGCGCCACGCGTCGGTGCGGGAACGCGAAGCCATCGCCGCCGTTGTCATGAACAGGATCAAGAACCGGCGCCACCGCAATTGCGATGCAGTGCAAACGATGTTCGACGTATGCGTGGCCATGGAAAGGTTTACCGGCAGCGTAGAATGTCTTCGGCCCGAACCCGGCGACGCGGATTACGACTGCTGCTGCAGGATCGCTCGTCGCGCTATCGCGGGCGGGTTGGGCGACCCGACCAAGGGGGCGACCCGTTACCATTTCGTCGACGCCTGTCCATCGTGGTCGCATGGTCACGCCCCCAGCGCATGGGTGGGCAGCCGACTGTTTTACCGAATGCCGGAACTAAACACCTAGATCGACCTCGCGACCACTATGGCGGAAGCTGGGGCGGAATCTATGGCGGAATCGCCTCTCGCCTGTTAAACCGTTTCACTATGTCTCTCGCCGCCCTCGCCATGCCGTTCCTGCGCCGTCTCGATCCCGAGCGGGCGCATAATTTGACGGTTTGGGCGTTGGCGCATGGGTTCGGCCCTACCGACGACGGCGTCGATGACCCGGTACTGCGGTGTCGATATTGGGGGCATGAGTTTCCAAACCCCATTGGCGTCGCCGCCGGGTTCGACAAGGACGCCCGCGCCTACGCCGCGCTGTTGCGCATGGGGTTTGGGTTTACCGAGATCGGCACCGTGACGCCGCGCCCGCAGGTTGGAAATCCGAAACCCCGGCTGTTCAGGTTGCCGCGCGACCGCGCGGTGATCAATCGCATGGGGTTCAATAATCAGGGCATGGAAGCCGCCGCCGGGCGTCTCGCCGATCGTGACTACGGAGGCGCGGGTGGCGGAATCGTCGGCGTTAATGTCGGCAAGAACAAGGAAACCGAAGACGCGGCGGTGGACTACGAAGCGTGCGCGGCGCGCTTGGCGCCGTTCGCCGATTATCTTGTCATCAATGTATCGTCACCCAACACACCGGGGCTGCGCGCATTGCAGGACGCCGATGTCCTGGCCCGGTTGATCACCGTGGTGCGTGCGGCGGCTGAACGAACACGCGCCGGTCCGCTGCCGCCATTGCTGGTCAAGATCGCGCCGGATTTGACGATGGATGACAAACGGGACATCGCCGCCATGGCGCTGGATCAAGCGGTCGATGGCCTGATTATCTCGAACACGACAATCGAACGCCCGGACTGTTTAACCGAGCCTGCAAAGACGGAAGCGGGCGGGTTGAGCGGCGCGCCCTTGTTGGCGCCGTCAACGGCGGTGCTGGCCGACATGTATCGATTGACCGAAGGCCGCCTGACGCTCATCGGTGCGGGCGGCGTAGCCAGCGGCGCCGACGCCTACGCCAAAATCCGCGCGGGCGCGTCCCTGGTTCAGCTTTACACGGCCATGGCGCTGAACGGGCCGGGCTTGATCCGCGACATAAAGGTGAACCTCGCCGAACGATTGAAAGCCGATGGGCATGCAAGTGTCGCCGACGCCGTCGGCGTGGATCATCGGTGAGCCGAAGCCGGGTTGTGATCACCAACCAGAACAGTGGGTTGCCGGGATTCGCGGTGCGGCGTAATCTGCTGGATTATTCCAGCCGGCCGTTTGGCGGGCGTGGCCACGCGATGGTGAGGCGGACGGCAAGCCTGTGACTTGGCATATCGTAATATTCGC
>JABJJH010000485.1 GCA_018660965.1 Rhodospirillaceae bacterium
TCTTCGCCCGCCTGGGGTCATGGGCTGTGGCACGGCACGCTGGCGCCCTTGGCGCTGGGCGTCACCACCGCGACCTATAGCGGCAAGTTCGACGCGGCCCGTTTGTTCGACGCCTTGCGCGATTACCGCATCACCAATTTATCCGCCGCCGCCACCCATTACCGCATGATGCGCATGGCCGACAACGCGATAAAACCCGGAAGCCTCTCGATCCCGAAATTGACCTTCACCGGGGAGCCCATCGATTCCGACACCGCAGCCTGGGCCGCGCACATGTTCGGCGCGCCGGTCCGCAGCATGTACGGCACTACGGAGGTCGGCGTCATCCTGGTCAATTTTCCGGGCGCGTCGGATTTCGACGCCCGGCCCGGTTCGCTTGGCAAGCCCGTGCCCGGCCAGCGCGTTGAAGTTCACGACATCGACGGCGCCCCCTGCCCGCCCGGTCAGCGCGGCGAAATCATGTTATGGCGCAACGACGAATGGTTTCCGACAAAGGATCTGGGCTATACCGACGAGGATGGCTATTTCTACCATGCAGGCCGCGCCGACGATGTCATCATTTCCGCTGGATGGACAATGAGCGCAGTTGAAATCGAGGATATATTGCTGAAGCATCCAGACGTGCGCGAAGCCGCCGTAATCGGATCGCCCGACGAAGACCGGGGGCACGTCCCCAAGGCCTTTATCGTATCCGTCCGACCGGGCGATGACGCCTTCACCACCGAATTGCAGACGCTCGCCCAAACCCGATTGAGCCGCCACGAATATCCGCGTCTGATCGAATATATTGACGAATTGCCAAAACTGCCCGCGGGCAAAATCAACCGCAAGGCCCTGCGCGAACGGGACCGTGTGACATACACTCACGTGGTCTGATCGAAACGCTTGGTTTCCAAGCATTTCGTGAATCAGAC
The DNA here is from genome assembly GCA_018660965.1 of Rhodospirillaceae bacterium. Classification (GTDB taxonomy): domain Bacteria; phylum Pseudomonadota; class Alphaproteobacteria; order UBA8366; genus JABJJH01. The sequence continues at coordinate 915 of JABJJH010000485.1, forward strand.
CACCAACCCATTTATCTTGTGGGGCAACTGATCAAAACCGATGGGAACCATCTGTTTCGGTTGCACCACTAGGAGACCATGCGTGACCGATACGACCAGCGAACACTACGCCACCATCACCGAACCGGGGCTGGACGATTTGCGCCGACGCATCGGCGCGCCGATCACCAACACGCTCGAGCCCTGGTGCCATGAAGCGACGCGCGACAATATTCGCCATTACGCGCACGGCATCGGCGACGACAATCCCCTGTGGTGCGATCCTGAATACGCGGCGGATTCCCACCATGGCGGAATCATCGCGCCGCCGTCGTTTCTGTACGCTTGCGACCGCATTGTGTCCGGGTATTGCGGCGGACTGCCGGGCGTACACGCCATGTGGGCCGGCGCGGACTGGACCTGGCACAAACACACCCGGCGCAACGACGAAATCAACACCGAGGCCAGCCTGAAGGATTTGATCCTGCACGACACGCAATTCGCCGGTCGCGCGGTGCAGCAAATCTACCATGTAAAATTCTACAACGGCGACGGCGACTTCCTGGCCGAAGCCGACAGTTGGGTATTTCGAACCGAACGCGCGACGGCGGCGGAAAAAGGCGTCAAGTACGACGAATTGAAAGCGCGCCCGGAAAAACGCTACACGGACGAAGAACTGGTCGACATTCAACGCCAGTACGCAGCCGAATCCATTCGCGGCGCCACACCGCGGTTCATAGAAGATGTGTCAGTGGGCGACGCCTTGCCAACCATGGTCAAGGGACCGATGACCGTCACCGGGTTCATCGCCTACGCGCAAGGGTGGGGCGGCTTGTACATTCGCGCCAACCGGTTGGCGTGGAAGCAAATACAGAAACATCGCGGGCTTGGCATTCCGAACCGCTTCAACGTGCCCGATTGTCCCGAGCGCGTACACTGGGAAGAAGAATTCGCGCACAAGGTCGGTGCGCCCGGCGCGTATGACTACGGTCCGGAACGGTCATCCTGGATGACCCATCATTTGACCGACTGGTGTGGCGATAACGGCTTCGTCCATCAGTCATCCTGCAAAATTCGACGCCACAACCCGGTCGGCGACGCCCTGTTCATCAACGGTAAAGTCACCGAAATTTTCACCGAAGGCGACCGTCACTACGTGAAGATCGAGCAGGAAGGCCAAAACCAGGACGACGAATGCTCCATCCTCGCCACCGGCGTCGTGGAACTGCCAAGTCGGGGCGCATCATAGGAAAAGTTCGCCGACAGCTTTTTTTAAAAGAGCGGCGAATTCAAGCGAATGGGAAGCGAGACCGTCAACGACATATCGTCGGCGTCGTCCGTCAGGCCAATGCCCAATGAAGCGTTCAACAGAACGCCCGGCGCCAGCAACGTGGAACTCCCAAAGATAACGGAACCGATTGTCCGGTCGCTGCCGCCGACGCCGTTTCCGGACAGTCCTGTTTCACCCTGATAGGCGCCGGACAGGAACAAACGCAAGGAAGTCTCGGGGCTCATTGCGATGGCGCCGCCAAGGTTCGTTGCGACGACGAACCCGGGCTGAACGTCATCTTTTTCAAGGCTGTGTTGGTAGGACAAGCTGCCGATGAACACCAAGGGGTCCTGCCTCTTAATCGCCGTCACGGATCCCTGTATTTCGTGAAATCCACCCCCAAGAGACACCCCATTATCGCTGATGCGGCCGCTATCCGTATTCCAGGTGATCCGCCCGATCAGGTCGGGAGTCCGTAATCCTTCCCGCAACAGGGTTTTGGCGAACCCAATTCGCACATCCCCTTCGCCGCCGCCTGAATTGGTCGCTGAGGCGAACGGTGAAAACCCGACATTCGTTACGGTCTCGCTCTGACCCCACCGATAGGGTAAACCGATTTCCAATTGGGAGTCCCAGGGCAGTCCCAAACGAAAGCCCAAATCCGCCGAAAACAAATTGGTATTGCGTTCCGTCTCGCCCGCGACAATCACGCCGCCCGAAGTGACGAAACTCGATGTCGCATCTTCCTGGCGGGCGAAGGTGACGCTGGGTTCCACTTCCAAAACACCCGACGGCAGCAACAACGCACCTTCCCGCGATAGCGAACGCTCCAGCGCCCGTTCAGCCATTCTTTCATCGACAATGACCGTTCCGGGCGCTTGCGCGGCTTTCTTCGCAACAACCGCTTTTTCATCTGTGGCTTTTTCAGCTTTGGCTTTTTCTTTTGTGGGAGTGGTTCTGGCCGTGCGCGCTACCCCGACCTGCTTTTCAAGCGCTTCGACGCGCCGCAATAATTCGAGCATGACCTTGTCGCGTTCGCGGAGTTGGCGCTGCAACACCTCGACGCGCGCATCGCTCGCCCCGGCGGACGTCGCGAACAGCATCAACGCCAAACCGGCCAGGCCCATCCGCAAAATACGCCGACCCATGCTTAACTCCTCCGAAGGTTTGTCATTGTCGTCTCAACACCGCGAAATCCATGGCCCGCGCCGACAACTGGCCCGGCGGCGTCAGTTGTCCCGATTTCTTCACCACGAACCCGACCCGGTCCAGGTCCTTGTACTTAATCCACCCCTCCATGAATTTTGTGATCGACAGGGTGACATTGCCGAATGCCGGGTCCGCCAGAAGCACCTCGCGCGACGTGGCGCCGCGGAACACCACGAAATGGGGAAACCCTTGCAGTATCACCGGCACGATGATCGGCGCGCGCGCCAGAAGGTCGGAAAAGGCCAGTTGTCCCAGCCCGACCCCGTCATACCCCAAGGCGTCGACGTAACGCTTTAGATCAAGCAGGGAGAACCCCTGCCGGATGCGCACCAGATCCGGGTTTTCGATATATTCCGTCCGATCGATCAAGCCGAGCGCGACGGATCGTTCGGTGACCGGCACGCCGTATTGATAGCGCAGGATCGTCGCCAAGGCGGCAGCGGCGCAACTTAGCTCCCACTGCTGCAGAACGACGTTGTGCTGGCGCAACTCCTTTAA
>JABJJH010000486.1 GCA_018660965.1 Rhodospirillaceae bacterium
AATTCTGACTATTTGTTTCATACTCCGGCAATTATACGGACCGAATCCACTCATCAATTTAAAGCTGTTCATGATTCCGCAGTTTACTGCCGCGGCGCTAATTGCCTTGCTTACCGGGTGCGCATTTTTGGCCTCGACCTTCATGCTGCCTCTGTTCGTCCAACAAATTCAACAATACAGCCCCATGGAGGCAGGGATGATGATGATCCCCGGTGGCCTTTCATTGTTGATCATGTTTCCCGTCGCCGGGCGGTTGGCCGACGCATTGCCGCCTCAGGTGTTGATCTATGCGGGGCTTATTTCGTTTTCGTTGGCGTTCGTGTTTTTGGCGCGGGCGGATGTGAATACGCCGTTTTGGAGCCTTGTGTCCTTCACGCTGCTGATCCGCGCGGGGACGGCGTTTACCCGACCTGTCATAAATTCAACGGCGCTTCAGGCGGTTCCGCAGGCGTTGGTCAATCAAGGGTCCGGCGCCATCAATTTCATGCGCCAATTGGGCGCCGCGATGGGGACGAGTCTGCTGGTCGTCTTCCTTGAACGGCGAATCCCGTTTCACAGCGACGCCTTCGCCGCCGCGCAAACTGGCGCTGGCGGATTTAGCTTGGCGACCCAGGGACAATTAACGCAAATTCTTGGCGAGGCGGGAGTTCCGGAAGCGCTGCGAGAGCCGGGCGCGCTTCACCATTTTTCGAGCATGATCTACGCGCAGGCCAGCACAAATGGATTCCAGGACACCTTCCTGGCGTTGGCTTTCGTGTCTATTGTCGGGGTCATTCCCGCCGGGGTCATGGCGTTGATGAAACACAGGCCTGCGCCGCCGATCTCTTTGAGCGTCGCAAAATAACGCGAATATTTAATCCTGCTAAAGACGTACTAATTCGTACAAAACCCAAGTGACGCGGTCTCTTTTATTGGAGGCGCCAAGTCGATCCTTAAATGCTTGTTGTGCTCCATGATCGAAAACAAGTAGTGATGTGTTTTATAAAGTTTCGATGTGTATCTGTGTGAAGGGTGTTTTAGTGAATCAAAAAATCGCCGATGGAGACCTTGATAGCGCTTTCGCCAAGGGCGATTACCATTTCGTAGCAGCTTCGAACCGCGATGATCGTTGGCAAACCTACGCCGCGCTGGGGCTTTGCGCCAACAGTCGCCCGGCCCTGGAAGGCCTTGGCAGGTTCGATGATGCTGAAGCGCGGTTTTATGAGGGCGTTGTGCATTGGATTGACGGCAACGAAGAAGCCGCGATTCGTCTGCTGTCTATCTGTCAGAATGAACACGCGCAAAATCTTCTAGCGTTCATCAGAAAACCTCAAATTTCGGTTTTGACCCAATTGCCTTGGCAGCGTTCCTTGGCGGGTCCGCATTCGGTATTGCACGCGGGTGAATTTGACAAAAAATTTAAACTCAAAAATTTAAGCTTCGCTGAAGCCGATGCGCCGTATCGCGTAGGGGGTGATATTCACGACTATTACGACGCCTCTAATCCCCCCGATTTTTATCTTGCCGAAATGATCGAATGGCAGATGATCCCTCCGAATTTGCAGGAAATCCCCTGTCCCACTGTCGGGCACACTGCTGATTTCGATATGCACATCCAGGGTTTGTATCCGTGGCTACAGGTCTTCGACGAGCTGTTTGTCACAGACACAACCGAACGTGCAGGGGTCGCTGGTCTCGTTGATGTCCCCGTTACGACTATGCCAAAGGTGTTTGCTCTGCCGTGCGAAACTCCCAAAGAGCCCAGCGGCGCCCGACCGTTGGATATTGTTGTGACCGGAAACGTCTTTCACCCGTACTTCGACGAAAAAGCGGCCCTGTATGGGGCGCTGCGCCAATTACCGAACATGCGGAACCAGTTTATTAACGGCTTTATTGGCCACTACAATTACTATGAATTATTGACAAAAAGTAAGCTTTCTATTGTCTTCATCCGTCGTCCAGGCGCGTTTCCATCACGCGGTGTCGAGGCGCTTTCAGTTGGCGCGGGCGTGTTGGCGCAACAGGAATCCGTCATGGGTTTATGGCTGGGTGAGGAACAGGGCTTTCATACGTATGACTCTACATCGACCGGATTGCGCCAATCCGTGGAACGAATATTTGATGATGTGGATTCTTTTCAGGAAGCCGCCTTGCGAGGCATGAAAATCGTCCGTGATGAATTTGACCCGAGGCGGGTCGCGTCGCAATACCTGCGTATGGCGACGTATGTTGCGGCGCGGCCGCGCGGTCAGCGAAAGTCGGCGCCGCAACCGACACAATTCCGCGTCGCTGCGTGGCATGGTTGGGTGCCTGCAGACATGCAGAACACGTACACTGATCTACGACAAGCGCATTTGGAGGTATGGAAACAATTGCCGCCAGATCAACACAGTGCGGACAGCTTGACCAAACCGGCGCGGGAATTATTGCTGGAGTATTCCGGTCGCACCCGGCGCCTTTATACGCCGAATGACACGCATTTCGTGGATACCGCGTTAAACATTATGCGAACGGGGATGCTGATGCACCCGACTTCGCTGGTGCTGCGGTTTAACTTCATCCGCTCGGCGCTGCATTTTGGCAATGACGAGGATATTGGCCTCGCCGCTGAATTGTTGCGGAAAACCATCGAATCCAGTCCGGATGAATTTGAATTATCACCGTTCGATGACATCATGACCTGGGACTATTGTCATGAATTTTTTAACTACAAGCGGTATTTCGCAACAATCACGGAGCACATCCGGTCCGAAGATCAAGCGTTGTCGGTTCTGAAAGACATTATTTTTGCGAGCCTCCATTATTATTTCGGCCGCTTTGTCGGGGAAACCGGTCATTACACCAAAGCGGTCACGCTTGATCCTCACTTCGCTACGTACCAGGTTTGGCGCGCTCGGGAATTGGCCGCAAGCGGTGACAAGCAGTCAGTCGCCCAAGCCTTACCTGTTTTGCAAACGCTCGTTCTGGAAAGTGTTTACCCGGTGGATGCGTGGACGTTGTTACAGGCCATCGAGTTGGACCATGGGATCAAAGTCGGAAATGAAAACGCGTTGAATCGAGAAATCGTTAGCGTATACACCCAAACAATTGAAGATAAGGAAGCAGATGTCTTGCCGTTTTCGCCATACGACATCAGCCAGCGGCTCGGGCATTTCAATGAAACAGGGGTTGAGGTGGTTCGTAAAAACACCCAGGGGCGACCGGAAATTTCAATTCTGTTGTCCGATATGAACGGGAGTCGCTATCCCAAGTTCTATGCTTCCGTTCAACAGCAAAGCATTGCGCGTGATCGCTACGAAATTGTGTCTAGCGACGCTTACTGCCATGTAAGCAAAATGGTCGATGCGAACGCGGACACAATTCTATTGTCCCGTCAGACCTGCTATCTGCCCAAATTCAATATGGGATACAATTTTTCATTCATTCATGGCCGTGGTGAAATTGCCATCCTGTTGCAAGAAGACGTTGCGCTTCCCACGAATGCGTTGGAGCAGGTTCTGCAAATATTTACCAAACCGGCGGCGGATCAACCCTATTGCGTCACCAACACGGGTGGCGCGGCGGGTGATTTCGGGAATACCTATTTCGTCGTCATGACGCGTCGTAATTTTCTTCTTGTGCAGGGTTTGGATGAATCGCCGTTTTTCGCCGGGTTGTATGGCGGACCGGCGGAATTGATACAACGGCTGCACGCACGTGGCAAAACGGTTGTCGAACTGGAAGAACTATCCAGTACGCCTGCGGCGGTGCAAATCCCGCAAAATTTGGACGACCTTTTGCGCTCCATCGCCCCTGACACGGCGTCCCCGCACCGGCAGGAGCCAATCGTTGAAAATCCATATATCCAAGGCCTAAGAGAGGGTTTGCATGAGTGAGACCGACCTAACATCGTATAAAATAGATGATCGGCCAAAAGCGACTGCAACACGACTTCTGCGTGAACATGTCCGACCGTATTTGGGGAAACTGACCGTCGCCGGATTGGTCATGGTCGTGGTTGCGGGTATTACGGCGGCTCAAGCTTATATGATCGAACCCATTGTCGATAAAATCTTCATCTTAAAGAATCCCTCTCTTCTTTTTATTGTTGCTGGAATAGTTGTTGTATTGGCGCTGGTTGGCGGGATTGCGTCAATGATACAGGCCGTCATGATGGAAGGTGTCGGACACCGTATCGTCGGTGACCTGCAAGAGCGATTATTCTCTCATATAATCAGACAAGATATAGATGCGTTAAACGCAACCCATACCGGTCGGCTGCAATCCCTTTTTCTCTTTGATCTTGGTCTCGTTAAAGAGGGGGTGTCGACGGCGTTTACGGGCATCATTAAAGATGGCTTAACCGCCATGGGGCTAATCGGCGTTATGTTTTTCCAGGATTGGCGCCTGGCGTTAGGAGCCCTAATCGCGTTGCCGCTTGCCGGCTTTCCGATCCAGCGCTTATCGAAGAAAATCCGAAAAGCGGCGACTCGAATGCAGGATATCACAGGAAATTACGCCACGGTCATTAGCGAGATGTCGACCGGCATTCGACATATAAAATCTTACGGTATGGAAACACGCGAAACTTCGCGGGTCCGCGTCATAATCGATAGCCGCGTGAAGCTTATAATAAAAGCTGTTCTCGCCCGCGCATTAACAACGCCCCTTACGGAAACTTTGGGCGGTATCGCAATCGCTATTGTCATTATTTATGGCGGTGGGCGTGTTATCGAGGGGGTAAGCACACCAGGACAATTTTTCAGTTTTCTGATCGCACTGATTATGGCCTATCGCCCGTTGAAGGCGTTGGCCAAATTTAATAGTGCGGTGCAAGAAGGCATATCCGCTGCATCGCGCGCATTCTCTCTTCTGGATATAAAGCCGTCCATCCAAAACGCTGCAGACGCCAGGACGCTTCAATTGAATGGCGGCAACATCAGTTTCAGGAATGTCCAATTTCAATACGAAGAAGGAAATCCAGTTTTGCAGGGGGTGTCGCTGGATATTGAAGCCGGCAAGAAAACGGCTCTGGTTGGAAAATCCGG
>JABJJH010000487.1 GCA_018660965.1 Rhodospirillaceae bacterium
CCGGGGCTGGGTAGGGGGCGGCCGCGGTGCGCTCGGCGGCGCGAAGCCGGGCCGACCGGGCGCGCGGGTTGCGGTTTGATTCGGCGGCGTCCGGCGCAACCCCGGACCGTGACAGTAATTTGAAACTGGGCGCGCGGGCCGAACCGACGTCCGGCAGGTGGCGCGATCCACGCGGCGCGGCGTCGCTACGGTCCCGCAGGAAGGTTTTGACGCAGCGATCCTCCAAAGAATGAAATGACACGACGATGAGTCGACCGCCGGGCCGGAGCACGGTTTCAGCCGCCGCAAGGCCGCGCCGCAATTCACCCAATTCATCGTTGACGTGAATCCGCAGTCCCATGAATGTTCGTGTGGCGGGGTCGATGCCATCGCGAGATTTTGGCACAACGCCCCGCACGATCCTGGCAAGCTGGGCTGTGGTTTCAATCGGGGCGGCGGTACGGGCGTCGACGATGGCTCGGGCGACACGGCGCGCGCGGCGTTCCTCGCCGAATTGACGAATGATGCGGGCCAAGTCCGCTTCGTCGGCGGTGTTCACCAAATCGGCTGCGCTGGGACCGTCTTGTTCCATGCGCATGTCAAGCGGACCATTCGCCCGGAAGGAAAAGCCGCGATGGTCTTCATCCAGTTGCGGCGAAGATACGCCGAGGTCGAGCACGACCCCATCCACTCCGTTATCCGCTTTGATTTCATCAACATGATCCGCCATGTCGCCGAAACGCCCGTGAACCACCGTCAGGCGGCCTGGATAATCGATTTCCATGTGCTTCCCACGCTCGACGGCGTCAGGGTCGCGGTCAATCGCCAGAACCGAACAGTCGGCGGCGTCCAGGATCGCGCGCGTATAGCCGCCCGCGCCAAACGTGCCGTCTACATAGGCGCCGCCATCGTGCGGCGTCAGCACCGACAACACCGCATCGAGCATGACGGGAATGTGAATTGGGCTGCTTTCGCGTGGGGGGGACGGGTCAGTCATGCGCATCGCCCCCGGTTGGTCGGTTTGAATTCGAAGAGGGGCGGCGGCGCGGCAAGGTTCTGCCCCGGGCGCGGGCGCGCGTGGTTTCGGCGTGCGCTGCATAGGCGCTGGGCCGCCAAATCTGGAATCGCGAACCGCCGCCGACGAAAAGCGCCCGATCCTGAATGTCGGCGAAGGCGACGAAATCCGGCGGCAGGACGATGCGACCGTCGCCGTCGATGGAGATTTTCTGAGCATCGGCGAGAATGACCGCCGAAAAGTCCGCCTCCTCGTCTGAAAACATGTCGTATTCGTTTTCAATCTGGTCCGACAGTGTTTGGATATAGTCTCGATCAACCGCGATCAGCGCTTCGCTGCGCGGGGAGGGAAATACATAGATCACGCGGCCTTGATCGGATGGCAATTCGGCGCGAAAATCGGCGGGCAGGGAAACCCGGCCTTTCTTGTCGATTTTATTCTCGTGTCTTCCAGTAAATAGCGCCATGACGGCCAACGTTTCCCAATACGCGTTCGTTATGCACGAGACCCCTCGTGTGAATGACCCGGCTGTGAAGGCTCGAACCCGCCCATGGGTTCGTTTCGAATTCGACCGGCAATTCACACGGACCCGCAATATGACGATTATGCCATTTTATGGGACAGTATGGAATATCATGGGATATTATGGGAAGTCAAGAAAAGCACAGTAAATAATCCGCCGGTTTCGGCAGTTTTATTGTTCTCCTAAATAAACTAATTCTAGGTGGTCTCAATATGCACATCACAAGAGCTTGTGTATTTACCAATGCGCAAATCATCGCCGCGAATCAAGTTCATTTTATGTTCTTACTATGTTCTTTTTGGGAAATATTTAATTATCGACAGTATTGGTTTTCATCGGTGTCGAAGCGCGTTGCGTTTGGCGTCGACAAAGCCTGTTAAGGTCCGCTTTAATGAGGCGATGGCCGCGATGACTGCGGCGCGACAGGGGGAAGATTATTCATGGCGTATCTAACGCGCGATGGGGTTGGAATATATTACGAAGACGACGGCGCCGGGATTCCGATACTGCTGAGTCATGGATTTGGCGCTTCGACCGATATGTGGGCCGGTCAGGTCGCGGCGTTTGGCGACCGCTACCGGCTGATCCGTTGGGATATGCGCGGTCATGGCCGCAGCGACTGTCCCGACGATCCCGCGCAGTATTCGCAGGCGCACACGATTGGCGACATGCTGGCGCTGCTCGACCATCTTGAGGTGGACAAGGCGGTGATCGGTGGGCATTCGCTGGGCGGTTATATGACGATGGCGTTCAACGCCCGCTATCCCGAGCGCGCCAAGGCGTTGATTTTGCAGGGCTGTGGCCCTGGTTACCGCAGCGATGCATCACGCGCGACGTGGAACGTGCGGGCGGAAAATCGGGCGCTATCCCTGGAGGATGGCGGCCTGGACGCGTTGGGCGGCGGCGCGGAAGTGACTGTCAGCATCCAGAAATCGGCGCAAGGCCTGGCGAATGC
>JABJJH010000293.1 GCA_018660965.1 Rhodospirillaceae bacterium
CGCGCTGACGTTACGGCCACGCGCCTATTGTGCCTATTGTGCCTATTGTGCCTATTGTATATTAGGGTGTTTCGTGGCCCAACGTCACGGCGATGCGACGTAGGATGTCGGCGGCTTCCTCGAACTCGAATCCCGCCATGCAACTGTCCAGTCGCGCCATTTCGTCGTGCGCGACAGCCTGCGCCAAATCAGGGCGAAGTTTGTGAAAAACCTCACTCGCCTCGCTATCGAACTCAGCCAATAGCCCCATCATACGCGCCAGTCCCGGTCCCAAATCGACCGCGTCCGCCGCGTCAGGCCCAACTGACTCGGTATCCGTCAGAAACAATCGAATCCCATCGAGCGTCGTTACAAACGCCGCTCGAAATTTTGTTGAAGCGGGCTCAATTATCGCCGGGTCCCCGTCGCGAATAGCGGTCTCCAAAGCCTTGGCGGCGTCGTGAACCGTCTCGGCGCCGATGTTGCCGCTGACACCCTTTACGGTATGCGCTATTCGCCCCGCCGCTTGCGAATCACCATTCCCCAACGCCTCGGCAATTTTATCCGGCGCACTGGCCTGTCCGTCCACGAACATCCCCAGCAAACGACGATAGAGAGTGGCGTTTCCCGACACCCGCGCTATACCCGCCGCGACATCGACTCCGGCAATTTCCGGGTATTCCGAGGCGCCCGGATTTTCTACCGGCGCCAATTCCCCCGCATGGTCATGACTTGGGGTGAATCGGCTCAACGCGGCGTATAGCGTGTCGGGATCAATTGGCTTCGTGACATGCTCGTTCATGCCCACATCCAGACATCGCTGGCGTTCTTCGACCAACGCATGCGCTGTCAGGCCGATGATTGGGAGCGTAGCATATCGCGCATCGCCGCGAATTAACGTCGTCGCCTCGTACCCATCCATTTCCGGCATTTGCAAATCCATCAACACGGCGTCCACGACCAACGGCGCGTCCGCGTTCACCAACGCATCGACCGCTTCCCGGCCATTGTTGGCTATATCCACCGTCACGCCGACGGTTTGCAGCAATTCCATGGCGACTTGCTGATTAATTTCGTTGTCTTCGACCAGCAGCACCCTGACGCCCGAAAAATTCCAGGCGGGAACGGGGTTGCGTGCGCCGGTCATAAAAGCGCCGTTAATTTCATCCCCCTTGCCAAACAAAGTTTGCATCTGGTTTTGCAGAAGCGATTGATTTACCGGCTTCGATAAAATCCCATCGGCGCCTGACTGTTCAGCCTCGTCTCGAATTTCATCGGATGAAAATCCGCTCACGATCACCACACTGGGCACGTGGCCAAGGCTCATTTCGAACTTAATGCGCCGCATAGCGTCGATTCCATTCATGTTCGGCATTTGCCAATCCATCAGGACCAGTCGGTAAGGTCTTCCCGTATCATCCGCTCGTTCCACTTCGTCAAAGGCCGCCTTGGCGGAATCAACCGCAACGACGTTAGCTGAATAACGTTCAAGGGTATGCGACAATACTGTTCGCGCGGTTGCGTTGTCGTCCACCACCAGGATACGCGCATCCCGAAGCTTCGGAATTGACTCCAAATTGTTCGACAACGCTTCATCGCCACACTCAAACCAGGCCTCGAAGACAAACTTACTGCCGTGTCCGAATTCACTTTCAACCCAAATGCGTCCCCCCATCAATTCCACCAAATGCTTGCAGATGGAAAGACCCAGACCTGTCCCTCCATGCTTGCGCGTTGTGGAGCTGTCCGCCTGCGTGAACGGTTGAAACAGTCCGGCGGTTTGTTCCGGGGTCATGCCAATACCCGTGTCCACGACCGAAAGGCGCATCTTCACGCGACTGTCCTGGCGTTCGACGGCAAACGCTTTCACCACGACTTCGCCGTGTTCGGTGAACTTGACGGCGTTACTGACCAAATTCACCAGCACTTGCCCAACGCGTAGGGAGTCGCCTTTCAAGACTTGCGGGGCGTCAGGATCTATATCGAACAGCAGGTCCAGATTTCGTTCCGCAGCCTTGTGCCCGATGACCGACGCAACGTTTTCGAAAACGGATTCCAGGCGAAAATCGACGCTCTCCATCGTCAACTTGCCCGCCTCGATTTTAGAAAAATCAAGAATATCGTTGATGATGCCGAGCAAGGTTTCACCGGAAGACCGAATCTGGCTGACATAATCGTGTTGTCGCGGCGTCAAATCGGTCTTGAGCGCGAGATACGCCATACCGATGACGGCGTTCATCGGCGTGCGGATTTCATGACTCATATTCGCCAGGAAGGACGCCTTCGCCCGCGACGCGTCTTCCGCCACTTCCTTGGCCTGGATGAGTTCGTTTTCATACTGCTTCATTTCGCTGTTGTCCGTGGCGATGACGACGACGCCGCCATCGGGCGTTGGCGCGTAGCGAACGTTCAGACTTCGCCCGTCGGGCATAATTCGTTCCTCCACCCCGGCTTGCCCTGAATGACGCTCGGCAATGCGTTTCTCAATCAAGGATTCGATTTCGACCGCCTCCATCCCCAGACGCCGCGCATTATGCCGAATCGCGTTTCCAATATCCTCACCAACAACAAATGTGCTCTCGGGCACGCCAAGCAGGTTCGGAAAATTTTTATTGAACAGCAAAATTTTGTGATCTTTATCCGCCAGATACATACCGTCCGTCATGTTATCGAGCGCCAAGCGAAGCTGCGCCTCTTTTTCGGCGACCTCCCTTTCGGTTTTCTTTTGTTGAGTCAGGTCGGTCTGAATAGTCCCAACGCCGATAATTTCACCATCCTCGCCATGCACCGGAAATTTTTGCACCAGGAGATCCATTGGTTCGCGGAATGATTTTTCATCCCGGTATTCCATCGGCCCGGAATCCTTTCCGTTCAGGGCGTCGGTATCGGCGGCGATTAATTGGTTCTGAAAACTACTGGGCGTCGACATAAGTGATTTCTGTCCCAGCATTTCCTCCCTGTCGACCCCAAACCATGTCGCAAACCGGGAATTTATCACCAGGAACTTCCGCTGCTCATCCTTCAACGTAAACGCTATGGGAAGCTGTTCGACGATGGACCGAAGAATCGCCGCATCCCGCTTTTGCCGCGCCTCGGTCTGCTTTCGTTCGCTGATATCCGTGAGCGTGCTTACAAAACCGCCGCCGGGTATTGGGCCGCCCCGGACTTCAATGAATTTGCCATTCGGTCGCTGCCGCTCAAATGCGTGCGGCTCAAATCGCCTCGCGCGTTCGACCTGGGCCTCCACGCTCTGGGGGTGATCCTGGTTCAGGAATTCACCATTCTCTACATCCAGCTTTATGAGTTCCGCGAAATTTCGACCCACAGCCATCATGTCACGAGGATAACCCCGAATATCGATATAATTTTGATTCCAGGCGATCAGCTTCAAATCCTTGTCGAAGGCGACGACGCCATGGGTCAAACTCCCCAACACGGCTTGAAGCAAATTCGTGCGTTCGTCGAGTTCTCCGGTTCTCGCCGCCAATTCCCGCGTGCGCTCTTCAACGCCCACTTCCAGTTCGTCGCGCGCCCGGCGCAAGGTTCGGCTGGCGTTTTGCCCAACCCAAACAGACAACCCCGTCAGGAACAACGCCATTAAGACCGTGGCGGTCAAAACGCCCACAATCGTGTTGCGGATAGCGACAAATGAATCCAGCGCCTCCTCGACATCGATTTCGGCGGCGATCCCAAATTGAAGTTCATTATCCCAAAGCCAAGCCCCCATCGCGGGCTCACCTCTGTAATCAAGGTACCCTTCGGTATTCCGTCCCGATTGCCCCGCGATGGCGCGCTCGGCCATTAACGTCAAAGGATGATTGTCGTTCACGGCGTGCTCGCCACCCTCCCGCGGTTGCTCGCCCTCCTTTGGAACATGCAGGTGCATGTTTAAAATCGCGTTTTGATCGTCGCCGATCAGCCCGCGCGCGCGCAGGTCGTCGTCGAAACGACTGTCGCTGATCAATCTGGCCGATTTATCGAAGGCGTAAGTTTCTCCCGTATCGCCGAGGCGCCCCAATTTGAAAATGCGGCCGAAATCCTTTGCGGGATCCATTCGAAACGCAAGAACCGCGATCACCCGTCCGGCGTCGTCACGAAGCGGCGCCGCGATGAACATCGTCGGTTCGACCTTCGTCTTTTCTCCCCCCACCGATATCGGGACATCCGACGGTAATGGCGGCACCAGAACTATTTCACCCTGAAACGCCCTATCAAGATATTTGCGTCGGTTCGTATGAATTAGATTGACGGCGCCAACGTTTGAATCCCGCATCGAACCAATGGAAATTCTGTCCGGCGCAATGATGAAAAACCCGAACTTGCCAAACCGCAGCATTTCTTCCGCCAGGTGATTTCGGATCGATTGAAGCTCCAGACTCTCCAGCAAAGCCTCGCGATTTCGCGGAACTTCGAGCAGATTCTGAACCAGACCACTCAGCACCCATGAATTTGAAATTGGACGTACATTGTTCTTTCTTTCATCGACCCACAGACGCAAAGCTTCGTGCGTGGTCGCCAACACTGTGCTCAACGCCGCTCCTTGATCCTTTCGCACCCGGTTTTCGACGTTTCGGAGCGTAAACCACGTTGACAGGATCACCACGCCGAGAAACAGGGACACCAGCACAACACCCAACAGACGGAATTCCGTAAGTTCCGACCCAATTCTCTTTTCAAAATGCCGCGCAGCGACGACCATAACGACCATGACGACGACGACGAACGCCGCCCCGAGAGCGATATTCGAAACGCTAAACCCTGGCGACTGCGGCGCCGCGACCCGTTGCGTCGCCCACTTGTTCCGGATCGCCCGATGTTCCTCTCGGGATATTGAATTCAGCGCTTTTTCAAGGATCCCCGGTAATAGCGTCCAATCCTTTCGGACACCGAAGCTCAGACCGTCACCGTGTAAATCAGCTTCCGCAGCGACTTTGACGTTGGCGATAGATTCGGTTTCTATCAGGTACGCGCTGACAGCCATGTTTTCGACCGCAGCATCTGCTTGACCGGTGGAAACAGCGATCAACGCCTGACGAGGACTATCCACAAATAACGGCTGTATATCGGCATGGCGCTTCAGAACTTCATCGACGTAATAATATCCTTTCACCAAAGCGACAGTCTTACCGCTGAAATCTTCTAAGCCACTGACCCGTCCATAATCGCTTTGGGTCATGATTGCCGTCGGATATTTTATGTAGGGACGCGTAAAATTAAGAAATTCACGGCGAGACGAGGTATTCGTCACCGCTGGCAGCACATCGATTTTACGGGCCTTGGCGCCGGCGACGA
>JABJJH010000457.1 GCA_018660965.1 Rhodospirillaceae bacterium
CGACATACCGGGAATTTACGTGCAACGGGTTTTGCATGTCCCGCCCAAAGGCTGAACTGGAAGCCTGATCCAAACGCATTTTTCAAGAGGTGAGATACTATGAGTGTTACGCCGCTCAACAGACATCAAATCGCGTGGCGCGCCGCGCAGGATTTGGAAAACGGACAATACGTTAATCTGGGTTTGGGCATGCCGGTCCTCTGCGCCAATTATGCGCCGGCTGACCGGGAATTCATGTTCCATTCGGAAAACGGCATCGTGGGCGTCGGACCCGTGGCGGAAGAAGGACAGGAAGACCCTGACTTCGTCGACGCTGGATCGCAGTTTATCACCTTGAACCCCGGCGCGGCTTTGGCGGATTCAACGCACGCCTTCGCGATGATCCGGGGGGGCCATATTGACGTGACGCTGCTGGGCGGGTTTGAAGTGTCCCCGAACGGCGATTTGGCGAATTGGGACGCGTTGGTGCCGAACAAGGGACCATTGGTTGGCGGCGCCATGGATTTGGCGTCGGGCGCCAAATCGGTAAGGGTGGTGATGGCGCATGTGAACCGGGACGGCACGCCGCGCCTCGTCGAAAAATGCACCTATCCGGAAACCGGATTTGGCTGCGTGGACCGGGTCTACACTTCTCTTGCGGTCATCGATATCGTCCCGGAAGGCTTTCAGGTCGTCGAAATTCTTGATGGGTTGTCGCGTGATGACTTGCAAGCGCAAACCGGCGCGCCATTGGCGTTTGCGCCCGATTGCGATGTTTTGAAGACGCCGGACCTCTAGCCTGGCGTACGCCGCCACTATGTTCCTCATGGCTGTCAGTGCTCCGGGTATTTGCTGCCGTAACGTTGTGATTGTGGCGTTATAGATGCGCTGGAGCCGGAAATGGTGCATGATTTGCCCGGCGCCTTCCTTGGACAAATGTTGCGGACATCCGCGTATCAAGCCGCGTAAAACAAAAGGCGCGGCCTCTGGCGCGCTTGCTATGCGACGTTGGTAACTCATACAATCCGGAGGTTGGTTGCGTTAATGTTGACCGCTTTGTTAAATAAAGGATGCGTTCATGGCGTCATTGGGTTCCGGCCCTGACAGCAGCTCGTCCGATCCGGCGACCCCGGGGGCGTCCCCGGGAGCGTCCGATGACGTTCGCGTCGCGCTAACGGCGGCGATGGCGCGCGTCGCCGAGGGCGATTTCGATACGCAATTACCAAGCGAAGGCGACGACTCTGTGTTGTTCGACGCCTTCAACGCAATGCTCGCCAGCATCCGCGACGAAGCAGGCATGCTGGAGACCGTGAAAGACATCGCCGGGGAGTTGAACCTCGATGCGTTGCTGCAGCGTATTATCGCCGCGGTGACAGGATTGTTGAACGCGGAACGGTCGTCCCTGTTTCTGTTCGACCAGAAAACAGACGAATTATTTTCGCGGATCGCCGAAGGCGTGGCGGTCAAGGAAATCCGCTTTCCCAGCAACGCCGGCATCGCCGGGAATGTTTTCACCAGCGGCACGGTGGAAAATATTCTCGACGTTTACGACGACCAGCGCTTTAACCGGGAAATTGACCGCGCCACGGGATACCGGACCCGCAGCATGTTGTGCATGCCAATCTGGAACAAGGCGGGCGAGGCCATCGGGGTGGCGCAAGTGTTGAACAAGCGCGACGGCGGCGGATTTTCCGACCGGGACGAGTCGCGTCTGGGCGCTTTTACCGCGCAGCTCAGCATCGCGTTGGAAAATGCGCAATTGTTCGAGGACGTGAACAACGCCAAAACCTTCAACGAAAATATTCTGAAAAGTCTCAGTAGCGGGGTTGCGACGTTTGGTGAGGACGGCCAGGTCATTTCAGCCAACGAAGCGACGGCGCGTATTCTGAAACGTCCCGTGGACTGGTTCCCAGGCAAGGACGTGATTGAAATGTTCGGTCCCGGGCGTGGCTGGTTGTCGGAAAGCATCGCCGCTGCGGGTGAGGCGGGGACTGGCGACATCTACCTCGATCGTGATTTGGTGCTTGTCGATAACAGCCGTGTTTCGGTGAATATCAGCGTCGTACCCTTGTTGGACTCCAACGATGACTCCATCGGGTTCATGGTCATCATGGACGACATCACCCAGGAAAAACGTCTGAAGTCCACGATGGTCCGCTACATGACCAAGGAAGTCGCGGAAAAGCTTCTGGAAAGCGGCGAAAGCGCGCTTGGCGGCACGGCGCAAACCGCGACCGTGCTGTTTTCCGATATTCGCGGCTTCACCACGATCTCCGAAGATTTGGGCGCGCGCGACACGGTGGCGATGCTGAACGATTATTTCACCGGGATGGTGGATGTAATTCTGAAACGCGGCGGGATGCTGGATAAATATATCGGCGACGCGATCATGGCGATTTTCGGTGTACCGTTCCCCGGCGAAGAGGACGCCGCGAACGCTTTTCACGTGGCGAACGAAATGATCCGCGTCTTGAATACGCTAAACGACAAGCGGATAGAAAATGGGCATGACGCCATTCGCATCGGCGTTGGCTTGAATACGGGGGATTTAATCGCGGGCAATATCGGCTCGCCGAAACGGATGGATTACACCGTCATCGGGGATTCCGTGAACCTCGCCGCGCGGCTCGAAGGCGCGACCAAGTCCTATGGAGTGAAGGTGCTGCTCAGCCAGTCGACGCTGGATGCACTC
>JABJJH010000636.1 GCA_018660965.1 Rhodospirillaceae bacterium
CAAAGCACCTTTGAAAAAGTTCGGGACATTGTTGAGGTAGGCACTCTCAACGAGGTGCAGGTAAAGGGCAAACAGCAAAGAATTAGTCTCCATGAAATCACAGCCATTGGCGGGGAATGGAATCTGAAGGTGCCGCAACGGGAGATCCGGAAAAGCGCCAGGGTCGAGGTTAATAAAGAATTTGAATTTCAGGTGATTTCCGGAAAAGAAGTGTTGCCTGAGGCGCTTGTCGGGCAGCTCAAGGACATAAGTTATGATGGTTGTTTCGCCGTGATAAATACAGAAATTGAGCCGTTCACAGATATAAAATTTTCACTTTCGCTTTCTCTGATTGGCGGCAAAAACAGGGATATATACGCGAAAATAAAAAGCGTGCGGAAATTTCCCGAAGGGTATGGCTGTGGTATTGAATTTACGTCCCTTGATGAGGAAAGTCAGCAGTCAATCAAGGATTTCATCGACACAATTATCGAAGGTCGCTGACCTGGACATCCAAGCATTCTGGATGACGGACGCTTCGCGCCATCGCCCTCGAATTCAACATGAAACACGGTCGCCTCGTGATAAATGCATGGCGGTCAGCGGCCAGTAAATTTCGGCTTGCGCTTTTCCTGGAAGGCGGCGACCGCCTCCTGGTGGTCGGGACCGATATTCGTCAATGCCTCATAAGCGAGGGAAGCATCCATGATGGAGTGCGCCAGTTGTCTTAGCGGGATATTGATGCTGGCTTTCGTCCACTTGATCGCCTTCGTCGCCCCGTTCGCCAGCTTTTCTGCGAGCGCGGTTACTTTGTCGTCCAAAGCCTCGCGTGGCACGGCGTGGTTGATGAGGCCGATGCGTTCAGCCTCCCGGGCGTCCAGCATGTCTCCGGTGAGCAGATATTCCTTGGCGCGCCCAAACCCGATCAACTGTGGCCAAATAACGGCGCCGCCGTCTCCGGCGACATAGCCCATCTTGACATGCGGGTCGCCGAACCGTGCGTCGTCGACGGCGATTACAATGTCGCAGAGTAGCGCCAGCGTCGCCCCGAGTCCGATGCAGTCGCCATTTATCCGGGCAATTATCGGTTTTTCGAGATCGAGCAAGCCGAAAATCATCTGCTTCATCTCGAGGTTTTTTTGGTTGAACAGTTCCGGGTCGTCTATGCGCCGTTGCATCATTGGAATGTCTCCGCCGGCTGAGAAGACCTCTCCAGCGCCTGTGAAGATGACCACGTCGGTCTCCTGATCGACCTGGACCTGATACCATATCCGCGACAGCTCGTTGTGGAGCTCGTAATGAATTGGATTCATCGGGGGCCGGTTTAACATGATTGTCAGGATCCGGTCGCGCCGCGAAATCTTCATATGCTTATAGCTTGAGTAGTCCATCGTTGCTCCTGTCCGGCGTCGTTTCCCACGCCGATTCCAATTGTCGTCGCAATAAGAGAGCAAATTTGCGTGGTTATAGGATCACCTTTGGTGATTCCGATTAATCAAGATTTGCTCTAGGGCTACAAAGATGGCCGCGACTTCCGCCCTTGCTCAGCCTCGGCCTTCCCAGCATCCCGGGTTCATTTCCGCTTCGCCTCCATCAACCGCCATGTTGGCGGGATATTTGTTTTCCGACAAATCATGTCATCATCTCCCTTGAATGCAAATGAGACTCGACCGCCTCGTGATAAATGCATGGCGTTCGGCCTCGTGAGCCGTTAGAGAAATTGCTATGTCGATCTGCACGATTTGCCAAACCGAAACGAGTGAAAGCTTCGTTCGCAAGGACGGTTATGAGTATGTCCGGTGTCCGGACTGCGGGTTCGTGTTTCTGGACCCGATGCCCGATGCAGCGTTGCTAAGCCGGATTTACAATGAAGACGAAAGCGGGATCAACGACGCGGCGTATCCGAAGGCGGCGTCGCGGATGCGCCGCGCGACAGTGAAGGCGTTGAAGCTGTGGCCGTATTATGTTGGGCGTGATGCGATTGATGTCGGGTGCGGCGGCGGTTTCGTGGTCGCGGCGATGCGTCGTTTTGGCGCGCGCTCGACGGGGCTCGATATAAGCCGCGAGTCCATTGAGTACGCAAAACGACGATTTCCGCGTGATGAATTCGTGAACGGAAGCTTCGAAGATTTTCTGTCGCAGGGGCGCGTCTTTGGATTTCTGTTTTCGTCAGAAGTGATCGAACATATCGGCGATGTCCACGGGTACATGCGATTTCTGGCGGGCGTGGCGGCGCCGGGCGCGCGGCTGTATCTGACCACGCCCGACGCGGC
>JABJJH010000495.1 GCA_018660965.1 Rhodospirillaceae bacterium
GGCTTGACGACAAGGTCGTGCCGCCGAACCAGGCCGAAGCGATGGTCGCGGTGTTGAAGGACAAGGATATCCCCGTCGCCTATGTCCCCTTTACGGGTGAAGGCCACGGGTTCCGGCAGTCGGCGAACATCAAACGTGCGCTGGAGGCGGAACTGTATTTCTACGGGCGGGTGTTCGGGTTCGACCCGGCGGACGACATCGACCCGGTGGAGATCGCGAATTTATAACGCAGAATTCATTACTTAGAGAGGAGGCGGGCGTTACTTCTTTTTGTTACGCGCGACCTTGATCAAATTCCGCATTTGCTGTTCGTCGATAGCGCCGGGAACGACGTGCTCGCCGATGATGAAAGCGGGCGTGCCGCTGATGCCGAGTGATTGGCCCAGCGCCAGGGTTTCGTCGATATAGGCGGTGATGGCGGGGTCGTTCATATCGGCGGTCAATCGGTCGATGTCGAGGCCGATTTTCCGCGCCGCGTCCATGATGCGGGATTTGTTAAGCCGACCGGTCAGCCCCATGACCTCGACGTGATATTCGAAATACTTGCCCTGTTTTTTCGCCGCCATCGCGGCCTGGGCGGCGAGGCGCGAGGCCGGTCCGAGGATGGGAAATTCCTTCCAGGCGACGCGAATTTTTTTGTCTGTTTTCAACAGCTTCATGACGGTCGGGAAGACTTTTTTGCAGTAGCCGCACTGGTAGTCGAAGAATTCGACGATGACGAGATCATGCGCCCCGTTCGCCGCGCCGGACATGGGCGTCATGGGGTTCTGGTACACTTGACCGTCCAATGCGCTCAACGACTGGCGTTGCTGTTGACCGCGTTCGGCCTGGAGCCGTTTCTGCCATTGCTCCATGGAATCCGCGATGACTTCGGGATTGCTTAAAATGTACTGCTTGATGATGGCTTGGATCTGATTGTGCTGTTTTTCGGAAAACGCGTCCGCCGCCGCGCCGCCGGTCATCAAACCAAGGGCGAGAACAAACGCCGCCGCCAGTGTCGCCAAATTGTGTCGTCGTGATCGCATCGTGTACTTTCCGTTATGGTGCCTAGTGATTGGGCGCATCCATCGCATGTTCCACCGCCGGGGTAAACTGCGCATGTGCGCGCATCCGGCCTCGTCACGGTGAATTGATTACTGCGATGGGCCTTTCGGGCCCGCGTTTCTGGCGGCGTTGCGAATGTCCTGGGCGCGAAACCAGGCGCTTGATCCATTGGGCAACAGGGCGAGCGCCCGACCCGCGCGGTCGCCTGCTTCCGGCTTCCGGCCGCGCAGCATCGCTTCTTCGGCCAACGCCAGCATGACGTTGCCCTGGTCGCCGTGGCGCGCATAGGCGGTCGACAGCAAGCGCCAGGTTCGCGGCTCCTCGGGTTCGTAGCGGACCGCGTCGCTTAGATTCTTCAGGGCCTCGTCGTCGGCGTCCGGTTCGTTCAACTCCAGCAGGGATTGCGCCAAATTCGTGCGGATCAGCGCAGCCCAGGGCAGAATGCGGACGGCTTCCCGGTAGGGCGTGATCGAGTCGCGGATGCGCCCGGCGTCCTGCAGGATATCGCCCTTCAATTCATGGAAAAACGGGTCCGCCGGGGACGCCGCCAAAAGCGCGTCCATGATGGCCAGGGCCTCGTCGATGCGATGCAGCCGTTTGAAGGCGACCGCGCGGGCGTATTTCGCGCCGATGGCGCTGTCGTCGGGTTTGAATTCGTTCAGGGTGCGGTGCGGCGGATTGATGAAGCCCTTCAACTTGCCGCGCATGCGGTCATGCATGATGCGCAGATGTTCCGGCGATAATGTTCTGGCGTTCGGCGAGTGCGCTACGTGATTTTGCAGGAATTTGATGCGATCCAGGGTCAGGGGATGGGAGCGCACATAGGGGTCCTGACTGGCCGCAACGAGGGATTCCTGTTCCGACAAGACATTCAGGAAATCCAGTAATCCCTTGGATGAAATCTTCGCGGTGTCCAGGAAAGTCGCGGCGGCCTGATCGGCGTTCTGCTCCATGGAGCGGGTATAACTCAACACAGACGCCCGCTGGACCTGGGCGCCGCCCGCGATCACCGCCTGCGCGGCGCCGGGCTGGCCCGACGCGACGGCGGCGAGCCCACCGAGGA
>JABJJH010000499.1 GCA_018660965.1 Rhodospirillaceae bacterium
CGTTCTGGTCATCAACAAGACAGACCTTGCGCCCTATGTCGGCGCCGACCTCGACGTCATGGACCGGGACGCCCAGAGGATGCGTGGCGGACGCCCGTTCATCTTCGCCAACATGAAGTCCGCCGACGGCGTCACCGATATCGCCCGCGAGCTCCGCAGACTTGGCGGGCTTTAAGCTTTCGCCGCGGCGGCCTCGATTTCGATCTTGAAATCGGGCGAGGCCAGGCCATCGATGATCAACAGAGTCGAGGCGGGCCGCACATCGTCGCCGAGAACCTTGTTACGCGCCGCCCGGTAGGCTTCGATATAACGCGGGTCGGTCAAGTACACGGTCAATTTCACCAGATGGTTCTTGCGCATTTTATGTTCGCGCAAACACGCCACGATATTGCGGAAGACCTGTTCGGCCTGTTTACGAATACCCACCTGAACTTCGCCTTTCGGGTTCACGCCGATTTGCCCGGCGAGCACCAGCCATTCGGCGTTTGCGGGAACCTTGACCGTATGGCTATAGACGCCGCCGGGCGCGCGAACGCCCTTGGGGTTGCTGTATTCGATCATGGAAACTCTCTCCTGTCCTGTTCACTATCGTTTCATTATATGCGGCAGTTTACACCAAACGCTGCAGCTTGTTTAACAAAGACAATATTTCTCAATCGGGTGCGCAGGCGCGGATGGCGGCTTCGAATAATTCCTTGGCGCCGGGTCCGCGCGCAAACGGGCTTATGATCGGAAGGTCGAGGCCCGATTCTCGATATTCGGCGATGCGCGCCCGGCAATCATCCGGCGTCCCGACAATGCCGGTTGCATCGACAAGCGCATCGCTGACCAGACGCGCTGCGCCCGTCCGGTCACCGTCCGCCCAAGCTTTCGCGATGGCGGCGGCCTCGCCGGGGAATCCATATTCCGCGATCAATCGATTGTAGCGCGGAAAAAACCCGGCGTAGAAGGCGACGCCCGGGCGCATGATATCGCGCGCCGCGTCAAGCGTGTCCGCGACCGCCATGGGCAGCAGCGACGTCACATCGATTTTGGCGGGGTCGCGCCCCGCCTGGGACGCACCTTCCGCAATCAACGGCCGAATGCTTGCCGCGGTGTCCAGTGTGCTTCGCGTCAGGATCACGCCGTCGGAAACCTCCCCACACAGCCGAATCATCTTCGGAAATAACGCTGAGATATAAATCGGCATGTCGCCACGGTGTGGCCGGAACCACAGATCGAAATTTTCGATGCGGATCGCCTCACCGTCATAGTCGACTTCCCCGTCGCGCAACAACGCCCGAACAATAGCGACCGTGTCGCGCACACGGGTCAGCGGCTTGGTGTAAGGAACGCCGTGTTCGGGCTCAACCTGCACTTTATGGCTCGACCCCAACCCCAGGATAAAGCGCCCATCCGACAAATCGTCGATCGTGCCCGCCGCCATGGCGATGGTCGGCGCAGTGCGAACAAACACGCTGGTGATGCTGGTGCCGAGCTTTATCCGCGATGTCTGCGTCGCACAGGCGGCGAGCACCGCGAACTGATCGCCGCCATGACCTTCCGCGACCCACGCCGATTCATACCCCAGCGATTCCGCCAACTTCACGCAATCCACGATCTCGGATGGATTGGGTCCACCGGAGACCGCCACGCCAATTCGCGCCATATCGAAACTCCCTTCCCCTCAAAATATATTTGGAATGGTAACGCCCCCACGCACATTGCGCCATATGCCGACTGGACGGCGGCGCGAATTCCCCGGATGATCTCTTCCGAGGAGGATTGACGATGAAAATCTGGTTACAAAGCGGCAGCGCCCTGACGGCGGACGACACGGCGACATATGGACGGCTGTACGAACAATCCATGGCGCGGCGTCTGGAAGCCGTAGCCCGACCCGGCGTCACGGTCGAAACCTATGGCATCGACGGGACGCCACATGGCAAGGACCGATATCACGCATCGTTCCATGTGGTGACAACCTTGATGATCAAAAGCGCGCTGCGCGCCAAGAAAGAAGGGTTCGACGCGGTCGCGGTCATCAACACCTTCGATCACGGCTATTACGAAATGCGCGAAGTCATCGATCTGCCGCTCGCCTTCATCAGTGAAAGCGCGATGTACCTGGCGTGCCAGTTGGCGCCGTCCTTCGGCTTCGTCACACACAATCAGGCGATGCTGTTGCACATATCCGAACTGGCGAAACGCTACGGCGTCGCAGACCGCATGGCGACCGGCGCGCATCTGGGGATGACCTACGCCGATTTCCCGAAGATGTACGACGACCCGCCGCCCTTTATCGACCAATTCTCGGCCGCCGCGCGGGACGTGATTTCTCGCGGCGCCGCCTCGATCCTGGTGGCGGGCAACCCCATGAATATGTTTTTGATCGATCAGGGCGTGCGTGATATTGACGGGGTTCCCATTATCGACTGCTGCGCCGCCGTCGTTAAAACGGCGGAAATGCTGGTCGACCTTGACCGGTTGGGAATACATCGTGGCAAAACCGGTCTTTTCACCGCACCGCCGCCGGACGAGCGGACAAAATTGCAGGCCATGTTCGAATAACGGGCCTAGAGGATTTGAGACGACGGCGATGACAGATAAGGACAGCGAGGCCAGGATCACCCAAGTTTCCCGGGATATCTGGAACATCGTGCCAAATACCGAGGATTTCGACCGGCTGAAATACATATTGCGCCCCTATGTCATGCGCATGCCGGTTGCGAACCATCGATCCAGGTCACTCAACACCGATGCGCACGGGTTCCGCCGTCTGGTCACCAATGACGGCGTGGTCGATTTCGATCAATTCCGTGAAGCCCCCGGACCGAAGGGTGTCCTATGCGGCGACAGCACAATTTTCGGATACGGCCTGGCCGACAATGAAACCCTTCACGCCCGATTATCCCGACACAACAGCGACGAGACGCTTTGGTATTCATTTGCGTCGCCGGTCGCGAACATCTTCCAGAACCGGCTGATGCTTGAATTGTTCATGCCCGCGAACGTGAATTATGTGACGGTCGTCATCTCGACTGCCGCGCCGGTTATTTATTTGCTGTCACCCTTCGACACCAAGCCATATCCCGTGTTGTTCGGGCAAGCTACCGACGCCATGTTCAACAGTGGAGCCGTCGGAGGCCGCACCATCCCCCGGTTCAAGCTTGCGAGCGGCGCCGAAGTTAACGATCCCCAAAGCGCGTTTCAAAACGCCCTGGACGACGTTCGAAAAAATATCCGGTTAATCGCCGCGTCGCTTCAAGCCATGACGTCGGCGCGGCTTCTGGTTTGTTTCAAACCCAACCCGTTCTGGATGAACAAAGCACTGGTTCTGCAAGAGCGAGACGTCATGGAATTGTTCATGCAAAAACATCAAAGCCATATCGCGTTGGTCCTGGACCCGGAACTGCGCCCTTACTGGATGCAATATGTGGCGTCCGTGGGGGACGTCTGCCGGGAATGCGGTTGCGACTTTATTGATTTCAACCAGATGGAAGCCTTAAAGGCGCCCGAGTGGTTGTTCTTCGATCACTTCCACCAAAACGCCAAGGGAATTGCGCTTGTCGCCGAACGGATCGGCGATTGGGCCCACCAGACAACAGGTATGGAAAGGTAAGAAACTCATGGGCGACACGCCATTGCATGAACAAACAATCACCGAGTTAAGCCGCCTGATTCGCGAGGGGGACTTGTCGCCGGTCGACTTGACCGAATATTTATTGTCGCGCATCGACGCGTTGAACGGGCCGCTGAACGCCTTCAATCTGGTCGCCGTCGACCGCGCGATGATCGAAGCCGAAGCCGCTGAAACACGTCTAAAAGCCGGACACGCGCTTGGACCGCTGCATGGCGTTCCCTACGCTGTGAAGGACATCTTCGACATCGCCGGATTGCCTACAACCGCCGGGTCGCGCACCCTGGGCGATAATGTCGCGACGCAGGATTCCACGGTCACACAGCGGCTCCACGACGCGGGCATGATCGCATTGGGCAAGACCATTACCGTGGAATTCGCCAAAGGCATCGCAGGCATCAATCATATCCAGGGCACGCCGCATAATCCATGGCACAAGGAAGCGCACATTCCCGGCGGTTCCAGCGCCGGTTCGGCGGTCGCGGTGGCGTCAGGCATGGCGCCAATGGCGTTGGGGTCGGACACCGGCGGTTCGGTCCGCGCGCCAGCGGGACTGTGCGGAACGGTGGGATTGAAAACCACTGTCGGCAGGGTCAGTCGCCACGGCGTCTTTCCGTTGAGCTGGACTCTGGATTCGGTGGGGCCGCTAACCCGCTCGGTCGAGGACGCGGCTTTGGTTTATCAAGCCATGCAAGGCGAGGACCGTTGCGACGACAGCACGATTGGCGTCGGAACGCACGACACACTGGGAACCTTGAAGGCTGGCGTGAAAGGACTGCGCGTCGGTATTCCACAGGACGTTTTCTTCGACACCCTTGATCCGGAGGTCGAAAAGGCGGTGCTCGATTGCGCCGCCCTCTTCGCGGATATGGGCGCCCATGTCACGGAGATCGCCTACCCGGAAGCGAAAGCGGCCCAAACCATTCGCGGCGCCATCAGCAGCGTGGAAGCCTGCGTTATCCATGGCGAACGGTTGAAAACAATGGTCGATCAAATGGATCCCGTCGTCGGGCCGCGCATGGTGTTGGATCTGCAACGCCCGGCGACAGAATACGCCGCCGCCCTGCGCCAGATGCGCACGTTGCGGAAATCCCAGGCGGTGGGGAGCCTTCGCGATATCGACATCCTGTTGACGCCGACAATCCCCGCGCCCGCGATCCCGGTCGCCGCGTTCGATCAATCGCTCGAAATCTATCTCGATCTGTCGAAACGGTATTCGGACAACACGGCCACGGGCAATGTTCTCGGCCTGTGCGGATTATCGGTACCATGCGGGTTTTCAAACAAGGGCCTGCCAATCGGGCTGATGATTTACGCAAAACCGTTCGCCGAGGATGTGGCGCTGCGCGCCGGATACGCCTACGAGCAGGCGACCGAGTGGCGCCATCGTCATCCCGACCTTGGTTGGGCCGCGCCGTCATAACCGTTACGCCGCAACATCGCGACCACCACGAACGCCGCAACGGCGGCGGCCAGATGTTTCAGGCTGTGTCCGCTGATCGTGTTTCCCAACAATGCGAAGACTTCGCGATCATACGTTTCCAGCACCTTCGCAAGGGCGTACCAAACGATGATCCAGAACAAATGCCCACCGCCGGTGTAGCGCGCCTCGGGATACAGCCAACAAAGCAGGGGCAGCGCCAATATTGGATAGAGTTGGACCAGGGCATAGGGCGCAAGATCGCCGCGTCCCTGCGCCTCCGTCCATACCCAATAGACGAGCGCAAAAACACCGGCGGCGATGAACAATGGCGCCAACCAGGGGCCGATTCGCGGCGGCGCGGCGCGGTCGGCGACGAAGGCGGCGAAGAGCGCCATGAACCCCACGGTGATCGGCAGGCGGTCCCAGAACAGCCGCGCATTGTCGGGCGCCAGATGATAATAGGCCGATCCAACGGTCACCACCGCGATGCTGCCGAACAGGACGATATAGGGCCAATCGTCCCGTTTGCGCGCAAAAGCGCCCAACTTGCGCAAACGGAAAACCGTCCACAAACCCCATGCCCCAACAACGCCGAACGGAATGTTGGACAGGACGTCGCCGAAATTATCGATCCCCCAAAAGGCGCGGGCGTCGGCGAAATTATGATACGCTTGGGACTGGGGAATGGGTCCGAGGATCACCGCACCGACGGCGAGGACAACGAATAGTCCGATCAACACGGCTGGCTTGCCGTATGCGCCCATCGCCTTGCTCCTAAAATGAAGAATCAGACTCCAAAAGAAACGCCGCTTCTTCCGGCGTCGTCGTGCGGCCCAATGCTTCGTTCCGGTGCGGGAAACGCCCGAACCGTTCAATAATGACAAGATGCTTTTGCGCCCATTCAAGATTACTCTCCGGTAAATGGGCGCACAATTCCATCATGCGGTTTTGCTCGGCAAGGTCTTCGCTGTGTTCAAACGGTAAATACATGAAAACCCGTTCGATTTGGGTAATTTCCCTGTCATGGCCTTCATCAATGCCAGCCTTGGCCAGCGCCAGCGCCTTGGCGTCGTTCGAGAACGCCCGCGCATCGCCACGGTGCAAATTCCGTGAAAATTGATCGAGCACGATGAGCAGCGCAAGGCGCCCCCGCGCGGTCCCGGCAACATGGTCGAACGCGCCAGACGTCGCCTGCGCCCACACGTCGCCAAACCGCGTCTTGATGTCGGCGTCGAAGACCGGGTCCTGTTCGAACCAAACCGCGCGACGTTCATACGGCGGCGGCCCAAACCAGAAGCCATGCACAGCTTCGATCAAGTCCTCATCCATCGTCATGAAACGCCTCCCGCAGCAGCCCCGCAACAACATCCGGCGCCTCAATCAAGATTGAATGGCGCAAATTTGGCAGTATCTTCAGGGTGGCGTTGGGAATGCGCTCACGCATCAACCGCGCCATGCGCGGATTGGAGCCTTGATCGCCTTCTCCCGTCGCAACCAATGTTGGGGCCGTGATCCGGTGCAAATCGTCCTGTAAATCAGTGGTCGCCAACACGCCATAGGTGGCGGCGTAGCCCACGGGATCGTTGCTTCGATTTCGTTCCGCGCAGTACGCCATGATCTCGGGATTATCGCGTTGAAATTCGGGCGTGAACCAACGCTCGACCGAATTTTCGAAATGCGCGCCCGAAACGCCCTCCTGCACGACCGTTAACCGGTCAAGAACACGTTTGCGCTCATCTTCGGTCCGGCCCGCGACGGTGCTGAGCAGCGCAAGCCGGTTCAACTTGGCCGAATGTCGCACCGCAAAGGACTGTGCGACGAGGCCGCCGAGGGAAAACCCCGCAACATGACAGGCGCCGATATCCAGGTGATCGAGCAACGCCGCCAGATCATCCGCGAAATTTTCGACCGTATAGGGCCCGGGAAGCTTGCTGGATTGTCCAAGGCCCCGCAGATCGTATCGGATTAATCGAAACTCGCCGGACAGACGCTCGACAACGCCATCCCAATCTTCGAGCCTGCCGCCGACGCCATGGATAAGCGCCACATCGGGACCCGTCCCGACCGCCTGCCATCGCGTGGTCAATTTATCCCGGGTGAAATTTTCGAACGTCGTCATGCCCGCCCCTATTGCTGAATCCAATCAAGATTCCCAAAACTGTATGACGTCGCCAGACCGATTGCACGGAGGCGGCGTTGTTCTTGTGTAATATCCCCCAGGTGGATACCGTTCGCCCACACGCATAACACCTTGAGGCTCCATGATTAAAGTCCCGGCCTTTGGAATCGCGGATTACCGCAATCTCTGGGCGGGCGCGGCGTTCAACCAACAAGGCATGAGCGGCGAACAGGTGGTGTTGGGGCTATTGGTCTTCCAATTCACCGGCTCGACGGCTTGGGTCGGGGTGATGCTGGCGGTTTATTTCCTGCCGTTTTTCGTGTTTGGCATCGTTTCCGGCGCGGTCGCGGACAGGCTGGACCGGCGGTCCTTATTACGCCGGATTGAAGCGTTGATCGTGCTGAACATGGTTGCATTCGCCTTTGTTTTGGCGATGGATTTCGCCACGGTTTGGGTAGTTATCGGGTTCACGCTGATATCGGGTGGATTGCGGGCGCTCCACCAACCCGCGCGCTTGAGCTACGCCTACGATATTGTCGGCGGCGATCAAGTTGTGTCGGGCCTCGGGCTGTTGAATTTGGGATCGCGAACCGGACAGTTGATCGGCGCCCTGACCGCCGGCGCCGTGATGGACCGCTACGGTGGCTCCGCGGCGCTCATCACCCTCGCCGCCGGTCATGGGCTCGCCTTCGTTTTCTTTTTGCGCTTGCGCGCGGCTGGCAAGGCCGCCGTCACCGACCATGTCCCGATGCGCCAGAACATTCGCGAATATATGTCTGAACTGCGCGCCAACCGGGTCCTGCTGATGCTGGTTGCGGTAACGGCCTCGGTCGAAATCTTCGGCTTTTCCTTCGCTACCGCCCTACCGGAACTGGCCACCGCTCGGCTGAACCTTGGCGCCGATGGGCTCGGCATGCTGCACGCCGCGCGCGCGGTGGGCGGCATGGTCGCCGGAATCGGGCTGACCTTCATGGGTGCGCTACAGCGGCGCGGCCTCGCCTATATCGGCGTTATCTTCACCTTTGGCGCGAGCCTGATGGCGCTCTCGGCGGATAGTCCCTTCGCAGCGACACTGGCCGCCGTCGCCATTGTCGCGGGCGCGGCGGCGGCGTCCGATATCCTGACGCAAAGCATGATGCAACTGGCGGTACCAAACGAACTGCGCGGGCGCGCCATGGGCGTGTGGGTGCTGGCGATCGGCTTCGGTCCGCTGGGCCACCTTGAAATGGGCGCCCTCGCCGCGATGCTGGGCCTTGGGTCCGCATTGTTCATCAACGGCGCGGCGCTGCTCATCGTTGGCGTGGTCGTGGCCGTCGCCGTCCCCCGGCTGCGCCAATTGTAAGATGTACAAACACCGCCCCCATCGCCGAAGATAGACCGGACCAACCCATAGAGGATGAGCGAATGTCGACGAGCGCGACAAACACTGAAGACAAAAAGAGGTTTGGCGACTTCATTGTCTCTCCCTTGCCCGACGCGACATTTGGCGGGCTGGTCCAACTCACCAATGGCGGCGATGCAAACGCGGTCGTCGATGCGGCTGAAACCAATCCGGACGCATTGCCCAGCGCCCTGTACGACGCCCAGGGATTTTTGTTTTTACCCGGCATGGGCGCCATTTCGGACGACCCGGATTTGCTCTTGCGCCTCAGCCGGTTATTCGGCGTAGAAGTAGAGGATTATGGAAAAACTTTGACAGCGAAGAACTTCGTGCACGAAACCGTGCCGGAAATATTCATCGTGTCCAATATCGCCCCCGCAATCCGACAACCCCCGGCGCGACCCGATCCTCCCTTAACCGAAAACAATGAACTACCAACCCAATTTCCGCACCGCAGGGGGTGGCATACGGATCAAAGTTACCGGCGCCCGCCACCGGACGTTTCGTTGTTCTATGCGGTGATTCCCGCACCCGAAGGCCAAGGTCAGACGTTGTACGCCAACGGGTTCGCCGCCTATGACGCCTTGCCTGCGGAACTCAAGGCGAAAGCCGAAAGCCTTATCGGCATCCACGTCATGCCCGGTTCTGGCCGGTCGGAATACGCCGTGCGCGCCGGTGAAACACCCATCCCCCTGGAACCTCACCAGCAACCGCAACGCCAACCGGTCGTTCGCACACACCCCGTAACGGGCCAGCGCGCGCTGTTTCTATGCGAAGCCGGGCAAATGGACTGGATTCAAGGCCCGTTCGTCGGCATGGAACCGGGACCCGACGGCGACGGCGCCAAACTGCTGTACGAATTAATGGCCCACTACACTCAACCGGCGTTCACCTATACGCATAACTGGGGGCAGGGCGACCTTGTCGTTTATGACAACCGGTCGTCGATTCACGCCGCCACCTGGTATGAGTCGGACGGAAATCGACGCCAGATGTGGCGAACAACTACCAGGGGCAATCCCGGCCCCGAATACGACGGCGAGGCGCGGAGCTGGATTCCCAAAGTTGGCTAACCGATAGGCTGTTTACCAGCCCATCATGCCGGATGTGCGTCGAGGATCGGCGCCGCCGAAGAGACGGCCCGTTTCCTGATCGTGCACGATGGTGCAGACAGCGCCGGCGCCGCGAATTAATTCCGGCCACCATTCCAAATCGTGTCCCCGACTCTGTAAATCTTCACCAACCGCAGCGGGCACACGGCTTTCCATCTTGACCTTGCCCGGGCTCGCCATGTGCGGTTCGAAGGAATCGGGATGACTGTATGTCGCAAACCGCGGCGCTTCGATGGCTTCCTGCACCTCCATACCGAACAGGTTAATGTTGAGGAAGACCTGCGCCATGGCCTGACATTGCACATCCCCGCCGGGCGTGCCGAACGGCATGGTGACCTTGCCCTTTTTGATCGCGATGGCGGGGTTCGGCGTCAAGCGCGGGCGTTTGCCCGGCGCGACGCAGGATGCATGTTCCGGCACCGCCCAGTTCTGCGACCCCCGACCCGACGCGACCATACCCAGGCCCGGAATAATCGGCGTGGAACTGGAATTGTCGCTCGGCGTTATGGAAAACGCATTGCCCTTGGCGTCGACCGCACAGGCGTAGGACGTGTCGTATTCATGGGGAATGGGGCCATGCAAGGTCGGCGTATGCGCGGAACCTGCGCCGGCGCCGTCAAAGCCCGGCACGTCGCCAAAAGCCGGCATCCCCGCCGACGCTCTGGCGGGATCGATCATCCCACGGCGCGCGGCCGCGTAGTTTTCTTCGGACAACAGATAATCCAGCGGCACGTCGACAAAACGCGGATCGCCGTAATAACGTTCCCGATCCGCAAACGCCAACTTGATGGCTTCGCAAACGGTGTGGATGTAATCAGCCGAATTATGCCCCATCTTCTTGAGATCGAAACCGTCCAGAAGAGACATTATTTGCAACAGCACCGGGCCTTGGCACCAGGCGTCACAGGTATAGATGTCGAAACCGAAATAATTGCGCGTGACCGGCGCTTCGATACCAACGCGGAAATCTTTCAAATCCTTCGCCGACATCAAGCCATCGTTTTCTTCGTGGTATTTCACGATGGCTTGCGCGATATCGCCTTCATAGAAAGCCTTGCGCACCGCTTCCAACCCATCGCTTCTATCACCGCCTGCGGCGGCTTCTTCATCGGCCATGTATTGCAGCGTCCGCGCCAGATCGGCTTGAACGAAATTCTCGCCAACTTCCGGCACTTTGTCATTCGGCAGATAGATTTCCGCGTTTGTCCCCCAACGGCGCAACTTTTCCTGCGTGTTTTCAATGGAGCCCCGCATGGTCGGGTGCATGGAGAAACCATCCCGCGCATACCGGATTGGCGCCGCTGCGACGTCGGCAAAGCTCATCGTGCCGTATTTGTCCAACGCCGTCGTCCACGCGCCCGCCGCGGCTGGAACGACGCTTCGCAACACG
Organism: Rhodospirillaceae bacterium; assembly: GCA_018660965.1. GTDB lineage: Bacteria > Pseudomonadota > Alphaproteobacteria > UBA8366 > JABJJH01. The sequence goes on from JABJJH010000499.1 coordinate 11,045, forward strand.
CCGTTGGGTATTGCGCCGCCATTGTCGGAAATAAACATGTTGATGTCGGTCTTTTCGGGCCACACGCCAAGACCGCTGATTGTCACGACTTCGTCGGTTTCAGCCAGATAGATGATCATTGGCGCGACGCCGCCCACATTCACGATATCGCTTTGCAGAACCGCCAGCGACATACCCGCCGCGACCCCGGCGTCCACGGCGTTGCCGCCCGCTTCCAGGATTTCGAACCCGGCCTTCGCCGCAAGGTAATGTCCCGCTGAACACATATAGCGCGTGCCGAGCATCGTTGGTTGAAAGGACGCCATGAGTCTCTCCCCTAGTAAGGTTAAATCTTCACTTACCCGACATTATGCCGTGAAGCCGGTTTCTATCAAAGGTTCTTCGTCGATGACCCGCTGATACGACATGCGCGACAGGTCAAGCGTTTGGTATTCGCCGTGCAGCAATAATTCGGTCATCGCGCGGCCAATCGCCGGGCCTTTCTGCAATCCCGCGCCGGTAAACCCGGTCGCGACATAGAAATTTTCCAGGCCGCCGACCCATGGTCCGATGATCGTGTTGCCGTCCATCCGGTTCACCGCGTAATGCCCGGCCCAACTGCGCATGACCTTCAAGCTTTCGAACTTTGGCACCCGATGCGCGAGTGCGGGCCAGAGAGACTTATCAAATAAGTCCTGTTCGACTTCCCAATTGAAACCGCCCGGTTCGTCCCGCGTCCAACCCGCGGTGTAACCCGCGCCCTCGGTTCGGAAGCTGACCCCACCCGGACTTTTGGTCAGCGGGAACTCTTCCAATTCGTCTCGGGTCTCGAAATAAAACGTCATGCGGCGCATAGGTTCGACCGGGACCTTCATCCCGATCATTTCACAAAGGGCCGGGCCCCAGGCGCCCGCGACATTGACCACGACGCCCGCATCCACGCGCCGTCCGGATTCCAGCACGACGCCGGTTACCTTTGTGGCGTCCGCATCAAACCCGACCACCCGGTCCTGGATGTATTCGACGCCAAGGCTGCGCGCCTTGCGGCGGAACCCGATGACGGCGGCGTGCGGGTCGATGAAGCCATCTTCCGGCGCGTGCAGCGCGGCGTCCACGCCGTCGACGTTGAAGGATGGGAAGCGTTGCGCCAGGCCATCGCGATCCAACAGATCGTTTTTCACGCCCAATCCCGTTTGCACCCGCCAGTTTTCCTCGATCACGGCTGTATCCGCCGCGCCCGAAACCATAAACAGATAGCCGAATTCCTTGAAATCGAACCGGCCGGGCTCACCATCGACATCCATGAGATTGGCGAAATCCTTGTAGACCTCGCGGCCATAGCGGGACATTTCGATATTCTCGGGCAGGCCATGCATCAACCGGACGCCGCCGGACGACCGGGGCGCCGCCGCCCATTCATAGGTCGGATCGGGTTCGATCACCACGATATCGCCCGCATGTCCCGCCATCGCCAAATGATACGCGATGCTCGACCCCATGATGCTGCCGCCGATAATAACAATGTCCGCCATGGCCCCGCTCCCCTTTAATCGTCCAAATCCGGATAGCGCCGGAATATGCCTTTTTCATTGAATGGAATGCGCCGCTCCGACGCCAGATATTCCGCGATGCGCGGCAACGCCGCCACCGTATCGTGCAGCTTCGACGCCAGGGGAAAATCGGGTTCAATCCGGGCCATCGCCTTGGGAAAAGCGTAGCGCAGTCCCGCGACCATCTGGAAGATGGATAAATCCGGATATGTCGCCTTGTCGCCGATAATGTATCCCGACGCCGCCGGGCTTCCGGCAATGGCGCGCTCGAAATACCCCAGATACTTGGGCGCGCGTATTTCCAGAAAATGTTCCGAACGCTGTTTCGCCGGTTCCATTTGTTCTTCGTAATACAGCGCATTGGAAATCGGGTGATGGGTGTCGTGGATTTCCTTCACGAAATCGGAAACGGTCAATTGCAACTGATGCGCCCACAGGCGACCGGCTTCGTCCGCCGGCGCCAAATCGTGACGGCTTCCCAGATACAACAAAATAGCGGCGGCGTGGGAAATCATCATATCGCCCGCTTTCAAAAAGGGCGGCGCGTAAGGTTGCGGCTGGTCGGCGTCCGGCGCCAGAAACGCGCGGATCGCGGCGACGCCCTGCCCGTCGTCTTCCGACCCCCGACCCACATCGACATAATCCGCGCCCGCATATTCCAGCGCCAGGCGGACAACTTCGCCGCGCCCTTGAATCCAGGGCCAGTAATAAAATTCATACGCCATGGTCTCTCTCCCTTGTGACCCTCTATAGTGACGGCGATTGACCCCACGCGGAAAGGAAAAAACGCATGAAATTATTCTGGACGCCCGCGTCGCCGTTTACCCGGAAG